>DASXEJ010000134.1 GCA_036490175.1 Pirellulales bacterium
GCACGCTCTCGGGAGCGTACGACCCGTTCATGGTGGGTTGCACGGAGGCGAGTGAGGTCGAGTTGCCGGCACTCAAATTGCTCGATGGGCTAAACCCGCTACGCATCCAAGACCGCCGTCAGTTGCTAGTCGAGCTTGATACGGCGGCACGGCAAGCCGCGCACGAAGGGCCGCGTGATTGGGCGCGGAACATGAATTCGGCCTACGACCTGCTGTTGGATCCGGCCGCACGGCGAGCCTTCGACCTGACGCGGGAAAGCGATGAGACGCGGGCCCGCTACGGGTACACCACATTTGGGCAGAGCAGCTTGCTGGCGCGGCGCCTGGTGGAAGCCGGCGCGCCCTATGTGCAGTTGAATTACAGTCGCCACGTCGAGGCGCTGAATCCTGGCTTTGAATTTGGCTGGGATACGCACATCTACAATTTCGAGTTGTTGCAGGACCAACTTTGTCCGATCCTCGATCGAGCCTTCTCCGCCTTGTTGGACGATCTTTACGAGCGCGGTCTGATCGACGACACGCTCGTCGTGATGATGGGGGAATTCGGACGTACTCCGAAGATCAATGGTCGCGCGGCACGCGACCATTGGCCGGCTTGCTACTATTCGATCTGGGCTGGCGGAGGCGTCCAGCCTGGCCGCGTGATTGGCGCGAGCGACGCGCGGGGTGAGCAGCCCACGAGCGAACCGATCTCGCCCCTAATGGTCGGCACGACCATTTCCCACCTGGCAGGCATCGATATCCAGGCGCGCGAGGAAATGAGCGTCCTTGCCGGCGGAAGGATCATTGATGGCCTCTTGTAATCGCCTGGCGGTTTTCCTTTTATGCACCGTTGCATCCGCACTTATCGCAGAGGCCGAGGCGGGCGACACGGTGCGGGTCACGCGCGACGGGCGACTGAAGTTCAGCCCGGTTTTTCGCGACGGTGGCGCTGAGCTTGTCTTCGCTGAATTGGTGACGCCGTCCCTCTACCAACTCCGCCGATTGGTAGTGGCCGATGGCAGCAATAGTCCGCTGAACACCACGGCCTCGACATCGGAATTTGAGCCGGCCTGCTCCCTCGACAGCGAGTGTTACGCCTATCTCAAAACGCGCAGCGCCCTAAGCGTAAGCGTCGTCGTCTGCAATCGACGGGGAACGAAGCTGGGCGAGATACTGCCGGCAGACGGTTTTTGCGGCTATCGCAGCCCGGCGCTGGCACCGGATCATTCGCGCGTAGCGTTCTCATACGCCGAAACGGGCAGGCAGCAGATTTTTTCGGCACGGCCCGACAATACCGACCGGAGGGCACTTACCGATTCACGCGGTATCAATAATTGGCCATCCTACGCGCCAGACGGCAAGTCGATCGTGTTCGGTTCCAGTCGTGACGGCAATTTCGAGATCTATCGAATGAGTTCCGATGGATCGGACGTGCGCCGTCTCACCGACAGCCCATTTCAGGACATACGACCGCGTTTTTCACCCGACGGACGGCGCATCGCCTTTACCAGCCATCGCGACGGCAACGCTGAGGTGTACGTTATGCAGGCCGACGGTTCCGTACCACAGCGCATCACGGAAAACTCCGAACGAGACGACTACCCCGATTGGCATCCTGATGGTAGGCAGCTAATCCTTGTGAGCGAACGTGCAGGCAAACACGATTTGTATCTGACGAGCGTGCCGCCCTAGAAACTCTGCCGCTACCTTATGTGGTGCCGCACAGTTGGTGGAATGGCGAACCTATCTCCGTTCGCCCTGTGCTGAATGAATTGCGAAGGTCCAAACCGGACACCTGAGGAGTCTCCATGAGAACCGTGATTCGTGGCGTACTGCCAACAATTTTTGGGCTCGCGTTGTGGCTGTCGCACAATGCCGCGATTGCCGATGACGCGCCGCTGAACATCATTTGCTTTGGGGCGCACCCGGACGATTGCGAGTTACAGGTGGGGGGTGTGGCCGCGATGTGGGCCGCAAAGGGACATCGCGTCAAGTTCGTCTCGGTCACCAACGGCGACATCGGACATTGGCGTGAAGCTGGCGGTCCATTGGCGCAGCGTCGCAAGGCCGAAGTCGGCGCCGTCGCGAAGGCGCTTGGCATCACGAGCGAGGTGCTCGACATCCACGATGGCGAACTGTTGCCCACGCTCGACAATCGCCGCACCATCGCCCGGCTGATTCGCGAGTGGAATGCCGACATCGTCATGAGTCATCGTCCGAACGATTATCATCCCGACCATCGCTATACCGGCGTGCTGGTGCAGGACGTGGCCTACATGGTTGCGGTGCCTTTTTTTGCGCCGGATACGCCCCCCTTGAAGAAGAATCCTGTGTTTCTGTTCTACCCAGACAATTTTCAGAAGCCGACGCCTTTTCAGCCCGACGTTGCCGTGGCGATCGACAGCGTGATGGATAAAAAGCTCGACGCGTTGATGCTCATCGAATCGCAATTCTACGAAGGGGGCGCTTTGGGCTCGGTCGATTTAATTCCCAGCGACCCCGCCAAGGTCGACGAGCGTCGCAAGCTGGTGCGGGCCGGCCTCGGCGGACGCAACCGCGGGAACTCGCAGAAGTTTCGCACGCTGCTGGCGGATTGGTATGGCAAAGAGCAGGCCGACAAGGTGCAGTACACCGAGGCATTCGAGATCTGCGAGTACGGCCGCAAGCCGAGCAAGGATGAGTTGAAGCGGCTGTTTCCCTTCTTCGGCGAATAGCCTGGCGAAGCGCGTTTGCCGCCTCGCATTTCTGTTATGCCAGCAGACGCCGGCGGCCCGTCACGGACCGCCCGGCGTGAAGGGCAGGACGGATTCCGGTATCTCCTCCGGTTGCGAATCGCCTGACGGGCTCTGGCACTCTCGGCGAGAGCCGGTAGTGCGTAGGCAGATTTAGCCAGCCCTATGCGGTTTTCCCAGTTTCTTGCCGCCATGCCGAAGGGCTGCGCAAGACGGGAACTTTATGCCGCGATTTCTGGCAAACGAACGTGCCGGTCGCAAAATATGCTCAGACTTTGCCGGTTGTAACGCCGAGAATGTATTCGTCAAAGTTTACACGTTGCCAAGTGCCAGCGGCTGTCAACTGCCACGCCTCGGGCGAAGCCTGTCTTCGCCAGCGGCATTCGGGGGTGGGGCGGCGTTCGCGGCAGATGCGAACTGTCGGGTCGTTCGTGGTGAACGGCACCGTCAAGGCCTTGGAGAGTTGAAACGCTTGAGGGGGTCTCTCATGACCGCGAGGCTGTACAAGACTCTGCTACCGCTTGCGGCACTCGTGATGCTGCCAGCAACTTTTGGTCTCGCGCAGTCGTCAGAGGAGCAACCTCCCTGGCAGCAGACGCGCGCTCCGAACGAACAGAACGGCAGCGCCTATCGCCGACCTAAACCGCAGCGGCAGTACATGAAGAGCGCCGCGGCGTCAAAGGCCACCACGCAATCGGTTGGTCGTGTGACCTACGACAATTGGAAGCAACAACCGCTTCAAAAGACCAATAGCCAGAGCTCTGTGCAACGCACGAATTGGCAACAGCCCTCAGGCGGAAACGCGGGCCCTCCGCCGATGTACAACTCAGGCCCCGGCGATGGATACTCAGCGGGCGAGAGCTATGTCTCGGAAGAAGGCGGGTCGGGCGACGCCTACACGCCTTACGACAATTACGGACCCGGTGACGGATCGGGCTACGATTTTGGTCCGAACTCTGTCGGCGGGCCGGAATATGGCGGTGACTGCGACTCGTGCGGGACGTGCGGTCCCTGCGGCGGCTGCGGACCCGGTCGGGGCGCCGTCTACGCCCGCGCCGAGTACCTGGCCTGGTGGATGACCGGCGAGTCGTTGCCTCCCTTGGTTACGACGAGCCCCTCAGGCACCGCGCCGGCACAGGCCGGCGTGCTGAATCAATCCGGCACCTCGATTCTCTATGGCAACGATGCGGTAAATACCAACGCCCGTTCGGGCGGACGCGTGGCCATCGGTTGGTGGATCAGCCCGACCACGCGGGTTGAAGGTGAATGGTTCGGTCTAGGAACGATCAACAGCAACTTCAGCCAATCGTCGGATGGCAGCACCATCCTGGCGCGACCGTTCTACAATCTCAACACCAGCGCGCAGGACTCGTTGTTGGTGGCTGCCCCCGGATTGCGGACGGGCACGATCAACGTCAGCAACACCAGCAACTTTCTGGGAGCTGGCGTGCATCTGACGAAGAACATTCTCTACAACAGCAATTACTGCGACCGCAGCCACCGACTCGACTTCCTGTACGGATTCCGCTACCTCGGTCTGTACGAGAATATGGGAGTCAACTCCACGTCGAACATTATCCAGTCAGGCGGCTTGATTCCCCAAGGCTCGGTCATCGGCGTCAGCGATTCCTTCAAGACGTCGAATAGTTTTTATGGGGCGACGCTGGGTATGTCGTCCGAGGCCCGGGCTAACCGCTGGACATTCTCGGGTGTTGGCCGGTTGGGTTTCGGCGGAACGAACGAACGCGTGACGATTAATGGCCAAACCAGCGATACCGCCCCTGGTGGATTGTCGAAAAACGTTACCAGCGGCGGGTTGTTGGCGATGCCGACTAACATTGGCACGTACAGCCACAGCGTGTTCTCTCTGGTGCCTCAGATGGAATTGAAAATCGGCTACAACCTCTCGCCGGCCTGGCGGGTAACCATCGGTTACGACGTTATATACTGGAGCCGCGTAGTCCGTCCGGCGCAACAGGCCGACTTGTATGTGAACCCCACGCAGGGCAACAACGGTACGTTGAAAGGCACGCCCGGCCCCTTGTTCAAATTCCAAGAGACCGACCTATGGGTACAAGGTATCAGCACGGGTCTGGAATGCCGCTTCTAGTCCGCGCCAGAGCAACGGTTGGCATCACGCCCTAGAAGTGCCGCCCCAAGAGCTGGTTTGGCTGCCGTCCCGAGACGGTGCCCCTAGGGCCGAGCTCTCGAACGGTGAACGAGTTCTGAGACTTTCGAAGTGCCGCGCGACGCCTAGCTACAGTTGCCAGGACATCAGCGCCAACACGACGAAGATGGCGAACATGAAGCCACAGATCCAGGTGCCGATACGGGCGGCGGCGACCAGAATGTGATCGTTCTGCTCGTGGCGCGTGGCGGCATAGACCAGGCTGATCACGATCACGAGCGGCGCGGCAAACCATAGATCGTTGCCGGCGATAGCAAACAGCGCGAGTGGCGGAAAGTTCAGCATGAAGAGCTTAGTAACCTGGATTCAGTAGTCGGTAATCAACGGTTCGGGCGTTGCCCTGCACCAGCTTATTTCTCTCGGTCAGGAGCAGCAGTCCGGCGTACCTGGCGGTTGCTAGCGCCATGGACAACCGGCAATTACTGTTCGGGCGGCCCGGTGGCAGCCGGTGGCCGTTCGTCGTCATCCTCTTTTTTCGCCGGCATGTCGGGCTCGGCTGGTCCGCCCCAAGCGTCGTAGATAGCCAGCACGTTGAGCAACCCGGCCACCATCGTGTAGACGGTGCCAAGCTCGAAATAGCGGTTCAACCGCTTCTGCAAATCGTCCAATTCGTTGGGGCCGTCAAGCCCGCGCTTGGTGATGCCCGGTGGCACCATGAACTTGTCGCCAAAGCCAAAATTGATTGGCTCTTTGCCGTGGTTCACGCGGTACGCCTGGACCAGCGCCGGCAAGGCTGGAATGCCAACCGCAACCTGGCAAAAATAGGGGAACCGCCGGTCCTCGGGCCGCATCGAAGCGTACACGACGCGCCCTTCGCCCAGGTACAAGCCGTAGAAGAACGTCCCCAGGATGCAGACAAAGAACAACACCGCCTTCGAGCGCCGTCCCTGATACCAGTGCCCGGCGCCGGGAATCAACCAGGCGAGCACGGCGGCAAGCAGCGGATCTCTGAGCGGAATACCTTCGGGAGTGTAAGTCCCTGGGCCTCGGCCGGTGTCTTTGACCGGTGATGTCTTGGGCACGAAATTCTTTGCTCCTCATTACTCCTGGGCGGCTCCGCACTCCTAGGCGGCCCCGCTTGGCTTGCCGGAGAACGTTGCCTCCGTGTCAGAATGGGATCATTCTAGTCTTCGGGCGACACGACGCCAGATCAACGCCACCGCGGGAGTATTCGACGGCCGACGTTTAATCTTGGCCTCCAAGGGAGGTTGCGCGATTGCCGCAGGCATTCAGGCTCGCGAGGCCGCGGCCGCATAGCGCGCCGCCTGGGCGGCAAAGTCGATCCCAACCGCCTCGCACAGCCCAGCGCGCAATCGGGCCGTAACCGGGCCAATACCTCCGCCACCGATCGAGCGGCCCTGGAAGCTGCGTACGTGCAGGATGCCGATGCTCGTCGAGGTCATGAACATCTCGTCGCCCGCGGCCGCCTGTTCGGGCGTTAAGTCGGTCTCGCGGCAGGGAATGCCCAATTGGGCGGCCAGATCGATCACCATTTGCCGCGTCAGCCCGGGCAATAGATTCTCGGCCCGCGGGGTGACAAGCGCTCCGTGATGTACCACAAACACGTTGCCACTGGTGCCTTCGGTTAGGTGGCCGGCCGGGTCGACCAAGACGGCCCACGAGCCGGGCCGGATCTCGGCCGCCTGCAAGTTCGCCAACTGGTAGTGCAAACGGCTGCGCGTTTTGAGCGCATCGTCGAGCAGATCGCCGGGCAAAGATCGCTGGGCCGGCACCACCAAATCGATGCCTGAGTCATAGGAACTGGCGAGCGCGGCGAGCTTTTCGAGCAGAGGGAAACAGCTGACGATAACCGTCGGTCGCAATTCCTCGGACGTGAACGCATCGCGACAGGCCGGCACCGGACCTCGCGATATATTGTGGATGATGTTCCAGTCGACGTCGGCCGTTTCGGTCGGCAAGTTACGGGCCAACGATTCTTCGCTGATCGTGCGTAGTTCGCTCTGGGTCAGGCCTGGATCAATCCGCAAGGCATCCAGCGTATGAAACAGCCTCGCCAAATGATCGTCGAGCCGAAAGGGACGCCCGAGTACTGTGCGAGTCACTTCGAAGGCCATGTCCCCCATGACCAGTGCCGAGTCGTAGATCGAAAGGCGAGCCTCCCTCTCGGGAACGTATCGACCATTGAAATAGACGATGCGCTGGCTCATGGAATTCTCGCAGGCGACCGCCGGTAAACGCGTCATTTATTAGGAACGTCGAGCCATTCTAGCGGCATGCGTTGAGCCGCAAAGGCCGGCTCGATCAGGCCATCTCAGCGATCTTGCCCGGTTTTGGCGAAAGGGGTAGCATTCCTCGCCGCGCTCGAAGCCCCATGCCCGAGCGGCGTGCTAGCTGACCGCGTTCCGGCGCGGGCCGACCGCTACGGAAAGGATTCCGATATATGGCATACACTCTGACTGACATCGCGCAGTTGGTCGACGGCACACCCGTCGGAGATCCCACGACGTCGATACGCGGCGTGGCCGTGCTCTACGACGCGGGCTCTGGCGACGTGACGCTGATTGACAACGCCGAAAAAGCGGCGCGACTCGGCGAGTCGCGCGCGGCAGCGGCAATCGTCCCGCGAGGTGTCACCTGCGGACTGCTGCCGACAGTCGAGGTGGACGATGTACACGCGGCGTTTGCCCGCGTGGTGGCACTCTTCCGCCCGCAGCGCAAAGCGAAGCGCATCGGCATCAGTTCCAAAGCCACGATCAGCGCCACAGCCCAGTTGGGTCACGACGTCGATGTTTACGCCGGCGTCACGATCGCCGACGACGTCGAGATCGGCAATGGCTGCACGATACACGCCGGAGTCCAGATACTGGCGGGGTGCAAGATCGGAGCCGGTGTCACGATCTACCCTAACGCGGTGCTGTACGAAGATACGATCGTCGGTCCGCGTTCCACAATTCATGCCGGAGTCGTGCTCGGGGCGCATGGCTTCGGCTACAAGTTTGTCGACGGGCGGCATGTGTTGGCCAGCCAGTTTGGCTGGGTCGAACTGGGAGCCGACGTCGATGTCGGCGCCGGATCGACCATCGACCGCGGTACCTACGGCCCGACCGTGATTGGCGAGGGGACGAAGATCGACAACCTCGTCATGGTGGCGCACAACTGCCGCATCGGTCGCCACAACATGCTTTGCTCTCAAGTCGGCATCGCCGGCAGCACCACGACGGGCGACTACGTAGTGATGGCGGGCCAGGTTGGCGTGCGCGACCACGTGCACATCGGCCGCGGCGCCGTACTTGGCGCGATGGCAGGAATCACGGCCGACGTGCCCGAAGGGGCGCACATGCTAGGAGCCCCGGCCACGCCCGAGCGCGATCAGAAGCTAATCCAGGGCACGATCGCCAAGCTGCCCGAGCTACGCCGCCAAATCAAAACCATCCAGGCCGCAGTCGACAAATTGCTCGCTGCCCACGGCACGGGCAAACAGGCCGCGTGAACGGACGCACAGAACGAGCCATGCAGAACACCGAGACGCAACCCGTCAGCGGGACCTTTGCGAGCGCGTCGGCGATTGCCGTGAGTCCGCAGCGCCCCACGCAGCACGTGCTTCCTCGCACAAGTTCGTCCTTACCAGCCGGCACGCGCAAAGTGGGCATCCTGGCTGGCTGGGGTCGATACCCAGTCGTCATTGCCGAAGCTCTGCGTGAACAAGGGTACGAAGTATTCGTGTTGGGTGTGAAAGGGCACGCCGATCCCGCACTTGCCGACATAAGCCATCACTTCGGCTGGGTCGGCCTGGCCAAGATCGGCGGCGCGGTCCGTTTCTTTCGTCAGCACGGCGTCAACCATGTGACTATGGCGGGCAAGATCCACAAGTTTCTACTGTTCCAATCGTGGGCCTGGATCAAGCACCTGCCCGACTGGCGCGCCATCCGCACTTTCTATCCCCATTTTGCCACCACGAAAAAAGATCGCCGCGACGACACGCTGCTGAACGCTGTAGTCGATACCTTTGCCGAAGACGGAATCACGTTCGCGCCGGCAACCGATTTTCTACCGGAGTTACTCGTGAAGCTCGGGAAATTGACCAAACGCGGCCCCACCAAGCAGGAAGCCACGGACATCGAATTCGGCTGGACGATGGCCAAAGAATTGGGGCGACTCGATATCGGTCAGAGCGTGACCATCAAGGGGCGTGCCGCCCTGGCAGTCGAGGCGATCGAAGGAACCGATGCGTGCATTCGCCGCGCGGGCCAACTTTGTGCGCCGGGCTTCACCGTGGTCAAGGTTGCCAAGCCCAAGCAAGATATGCGCTTCGACGTGCCCACGATTGGACTCGGAACGCTCGAGTCGATGGTCGAAGCCGGTGCTTCCTGCCTGGCTGTGGAAGCAGGGCGCACGATCATTATCGATCAGCCGGAAGTCATCCGCTATGCCGATCGTCACCGCGTGGCCATCGTGGCGGTAAACGATGGGCAGGTGCCCGAGACGGCCGAGGGCCAAAAATGAAACAGCGGTCAGGAGCCATCTCGCGAAGCTCGCGATGCCGGACCCGGCAGGTTGGATCGGCGTCGCGCCGCCGACGGAAGCGGCTCCTCTCGGCGGCGGGAAGTACGAGCAAACGATTTTTCGTGGTGCGGCGAGATCGCCCTCCCGCACCCGGCAGCAGATTCGATGGTGACACGGCGGCAACCCAGCGACCACGGTCGTGGTATCGCACGGGGACCCGCGCCCTGGAACAACCCCGGAGACGACGTGCGGCGCAAGGGAAAGGTAGAAGGTAGAAGAACTGCGATCGATCGTGGGCGGCTCCCGCAGCCGTGATCGATTGCCCCGCTCATTTCACATCACCTTTTCTTGTCAACACTCCCGCCATGTAGCTCTTGGTCGGCGTCGTCTTCGGGTTGTATTTCTCTCAGCGGGCCGGAATTTCTTTCGTTTCTCGCCTCGCGACTCTACACTACCAGGACGGTGAGCACCGTCACTTTCTGGTTCCGATGACAGGCCTGCGAGGGTAGGGGGCTCTGACATGCGATCGTGGATCGTATTCCCGTTGTGCTTCACTGTTGCACTTGTTGCAACCAACAAACGCCTTATGGCGGATGTTGGCGACGCTTGGGTCGTACATGGCCGGGTCGTCGATGCCGATGGCCGTGCGGCACAGGACATCGACGTGGCCTGGTATTGGTCGGCCAACGGCACGCCCCACGACGCCGATGGTCGGCCCTGGCCGAAACCTCAAGATAACGATGTGTTTCGGCAAAAAGTTGCCGGCGACGGTTGGAAAGCGATGTGGCGCGATGTCGGAACGATGACGCCCAAATGGTATCACGAGTCCACTCTCACGCAGCCTGATGGCGGTTTTACGCTTAGGGTGGGCCGCAAGGAGTGGGCCATCATTGCCATGGACCGCGCCCGACGACGTGGCGCAATGGCTTTTGTCGACAGGGACAACGGGGATATCGACGAGCCGCTGGTGCTTCGCGACCTTGTCGAGGTTAAAAGGCGCTTTGCACACACACAACTCGTGCACAAGCCTAAGTGGACGAACCTGGCGGTCGAATTAGAGCCGGATCTGTGATGCGACCGCTCGATAATTTCGGTAGACAGAATGGTTGGGACCAGTCGCTCACGTTTGACGTGGGTTACGCTGGAGTTGCGTTTACAATGCGCAGAGCCACCACGGAGGACTGGTCCCATGAAAAAGCTAGTATACGTCGGTTTGGATGTCCATCGGGATA
>DASXEJ010000135.1 GCA_036490175.1 Pirellulales bacterium
ATTCGTCTTCGTCGGGTAGTATAGGGGCAAATCAATTTCGTTGTCAGCAGTCGGTTGAAGCATATGCCACGAATAGTCCGCGGCGGATTGATCCAGGCGACTCTCTGCGAGCCAGCCACATCGCCCGTGGCCAAGATCAAACAGGCGATGATCGAAAAGCACGAGGCGCTGATTGCCCAGGCCGCCCGAAAGGGCGCTCAAATCGTCTGCCTGCAGGAGTTGTTTTACGGCCCGTACTTCTGCGCTGAACAGCAGACCAAGTGGTACGACCTGACCGAACGCGTGCCCGATGGCCCAACGACCGTGCGGTTTCGCGAGATTGCCAAGAAGCACGGCATTGTCCTGGTGCTGCCGGTGTACGAAGAAGAAATCACTGGCTTGTACTACAACACGGCAGCGGTGATCGACGCAGACGGCGCGTACCTGGGGAAATTCCGCAAGATTCACCTGCCGCAAGTGTCGCCTGGTTTTTGGGAAAAGTATTACTTCCGACCGGGCAACCTGGGCTATCCGATCTTTCATACGCGCTTCGCCGAAGTCGGTGTCTACATCTGCTACGACCGCCATTTTCCCGAAGGCGCGCGCTGCCTGGGGCTGGGCGGCGCGGAGATCGTCTTCAATCCGTCGGCGACCGTGGCCGGACTGTCTGAGTACCTGTGGAAGCTGGAACAGCCGGCCCATGCGGCGGCGAACGGCTATTTCGTCGGCGCGATCAATCGTCCGGGCTGGGAAGATCCCTGGCGCATCGGCGAGTTCTACGGTCAGAGTTACTTCTGCGATCCGCGCGGTCAGATCGTGGCTCAGGGAGCGCGCGATACCGACGACATCGTGATCGCGGATCTCGATCTGGACATGATTCGCGAAGTGCGCAACACCTGGCAGTTCTATCGCGACCGCCGGCCGGAAACGTATACCGCCATCATGGCGCCTTAGCAAGCGTACGAACAAGATCGCCGTCCAACACGCGGCGAACGTTGGAATGACGATATGGCGCTCTTGATCAAAAACGGTGAAATCGTCACGGCCGAAGAACGCTACCGCGCCGACATCTGGTGCGAGGGCGAGACGATTACGCGGATCGGCGCCGACCTGAGCGCGCCCCCCGACAGCGACAGCGCCGATTGCCAAGTGATCGACGCCCAGGGCAAGCTGGTGTTCCCCGGGTTCATCGACCCGCACGTACATATCTACTTGCCGTTTATGGGGACCTTCGCCAAGGACACGTACGATACGGCCAGCCGGGCAGCACTTGTGGGAGGGACGACCACGCTCATCGAAATGGTCTGCCCCAGTCGCGCCGACGACCCGTGGGAATCCTACGAACTCTGGAAGTCTCAAGCGGCTGGACGCTCGGCCTGCGACTACGCTTTTCATATGGGTGTGACGCGCTTCGACGAGCGCACGCCCGATTTATTGCGGCGGATCGTGGCCGACGGTACGGCCTCGTTCAAGGTTTTCCTGGCCTACAAGGGCGCCTTTGGCATCGACGACGCCGAGCTATACAACACGCTGGCGCTTGCCCGACGGCTGGGGGTGATCGTCACGGCGCACTGCGAAAACGCCGAGCTGGTGGCGCAGTTGCAGCAGCGACTGCTCAGTGAAGGAAAGACCGGCCCCGAATGGCACGAACCATCGCGCCCGCCCATGGTCGAAGCCGCAGGTGTGCAGCACCTGGCGACCTTCGCCCGGGCGACCGATGCGCATGTGTACGTGGTTCACACGTCGAGTGACGACGCGCTGTCGGTCGCTCGTCGCGCGCGCCAAGAGGGGGCGCGGCTATGGGTCGAGACGGTGGTTCCTTATCTGGTGCTCGACCGAACGTTTGCCGAGCGGTCCGATTTCGAGGGCGCCAAATACGTGATGTCACCGCCACTGCGCGAGCCGCGGCATCAGCAGGCGTTGTGGAACGCACTTGTGGCGGGTGAGATCGATACGGTCGCCACGGATCACGCGCCCTTCGACTTTCGAAAGCAGAAGGAGATGGGACGCGACGATTTCACCAAAATTCCCAATGGTATCCCCAGCGTCGAAGAACGCGTTCGCCTGCTGTATACCCACGGCGTCGTGCCCGGGCGTATCGATTTGCACCGGTTTGTCGACGTCGCTTCGACGAAAGCAGCCAGGTTGTTCGGACTGTTTCCCCACAAGGGAACGATTCAAACGGGTGCCGATGCGGACCTGGTAATTTTTGATCCGGCCTATCGTGGCACGATTTCGGCCAAGACACAGCAAATGAACGTCGACTACAGCGCGTTCGAGGGATGGCCGATTCAGGGGCGTGCCGACATGGTCACGGTGCGCGGTCGAATCCAGGTGCGCGACGGCAAATTCATTGGCTCGAATGAGCACGGTCGAATGCTCCGCCGCGACCCGACACACGGCGCGTGACCCCCACCGCGATGAAAAGTGAATGCCGTCGGCGCAGGTTCAACCGCGGGCCAGGGCGTCGGTCTGTTTCACGAAATCGTCTCCACGCCATTCTTGATCTTTGGCCACGGCGCGGTCGTGAGAGTGCGCGGTTGCGGCGGCCTTTGATTGTTGGCGACTTTCGGCCTGGCGACGGACCAGGTCGGCGTGCGTCGTGAAGTATTGCAGGCTGTGCCCTTTGAAATCAGTCAGCGTGCCGAAACCGTGCTGGTCCATGAAGGCAGCCAACTGGTCGATCATTTCCGCCACGCAACGATAGCCGACTTTCATGACGTGCGTGCAGACTTGCACGGTGTCGCAACCCAACAGAATAAACTGCGCTGCGTCGCGCCCCGATTCGACGCCGCCGATGCCCGACAGACTGCGCCCCGGAAATTCCTGACGGATCAACAGGGCGATTTCGGCGCACATCCGCAACGCAATCGGCATCACGGCCTTGCAAGAGTAACCGCCGAAAGTCGTAAAGCCTTCGACCGTTGGCTCGGGCCGCAATGTTTGTAGGTTGATGCCGATCACGCTACGGATCGTGTTGATAGCGCTGATCCCCGCACAGCCGGCCGCTAGCGCGGCGCGCGATGGATCCTCGATGTGCGTTACATTGGGCGTCATCTTGGCCCACACGGGCACCTTGGCCGCACTGCTGACCCAGTCGCAGACTTCCTTGAGGACCTCGGCGTTCTCGCCCATGGCCGAGCCCATCCGTCGCTCGGGCAGGCCGTGTGGGCAAGAGAAGTTGCACTCCAGCGCATCGACGCCGGCCGCCTGGCAGCGCTCGACGATCTCGATCCAGGCGTCCCGCCGATACTCTTCCATGATCGAAGCGATCAGCACGCGGTCGGGGTATTTGTCCTTGATCTGCTTGAACTCATCGAGCCAGACGCTGAACTCACGATCGCTGATCAGCTCAATATTTTCCCAGCCAAAAATCTCCTGCGACTCATGGGTGCGCAAGCGCCCATAGCGCGGCTGCACGTTTATTACCTTCGACGCATCCAGACTGACGGTCTTGCAGATCACCGCGCCCCAACCCTCATCGAAGGCCTTGCCGATGAC
>DASXEJ010000136.1 GCA_036490175.1 Pirellulales bacterium
ATCGCGCCGCTTTTGGCTGCCCGTTGTTTGGGTTGCCATAACGCGACTGACAAAAAGGGGGAACTCGACCTGACCCAGGCGGCGACAGCGGTGGCCGGAGGGACCGCCGGAGCAGCAATCGTCGCCAGCCAACCAGACGAAAGCTACCTGTGGCAGCGCGTCCGCGACGACGAAATGCCCCCCAAGAAGCCGCTCGCCGCTGCGGAAAAAGAACTGCTCCGCGGCTGGATCGAGGCCGGAGCTGCGTGGGGCACCAATCCGATCGATCGCTTTCGTTATACGAGCGATGTACGCGGTGGATATGACTGGTGGTCATTGCAGCCGGTCCGTCCGACCGAGCCTCCTGCCGTGCATGAACAGTCTTGGCCGCGGGGTCCGCTCGATCGATTCGTGCTAGCCCGGCTCGAAGGCGCGGGGCTCAAACCTTCGCCCGAGGCCGATCGACGTACCTTGATACGCCGGCTGTCGTTCGATCTCACAGGTTTGCCCCCTGTGCCAAACGATGTCGCCGCATTTGTTGCCGACCAAGATCCGCAAGCCTACAAACGGCTGGTAGACCGATTGCTCGCCTCGCCGCAATATGGCGAGCGGTGGGCGCGGCACTGGCTCGATTTGGCGCGATTCGGTGAAAGCAACGGTTTCGAGTATGACGAGCCACGTCGCAATGCATGGCCCTATCGCGATTGGGTGATTGACGCACTGAATCGCGATCTACCCTTCGATGAGTTCGCGCGCCAGCAATTGGCCGGCGATGTGTTGCTGCCCGGCGACCCGGACGCGATCAAGGCCACGGGCTTTCTCACGGCAGGAGCCTACGACACCGCGGGCCAGAATCAGCAAAGCGCCGCCATGAAGGCCGTCGTTCGCCAGGATGAGCTGGAAGATCTGGTCGGCACGACGTGCCAAACTTTTCTTGCTCTGACGGTCAACTGCGCACGCTGCCATGATCACAAGTTCGATGCCGTTCGACAGAGCGAATACTACCGGCTCACATCGGCGTTGGGGGGCGTACGACATGGCGAACGTGACGTCACGTCATCTGCTGAAAAATCGCTATTTGCGCTGCAGTCGGCCGACGCGTTAGGCCGCATCGCCCAATTGACCGAGCAGATCGTCGCGATCGACGAGCCGGCCCGCGCAGAAATTCTGCAGGAGCGGGAGGCCTCGAGCACCGTGACACGCCATGCGCCGACGCCATTGTCGTCATGGGATTTCTCGGTGGACACGCGCGACAAGATTGGCTTCCTACACGGCACCACGCATGGTGCGGCGGCAGTGGTTGATGGTGGCCTGATGTTGGATGGAGCCGAGAGCTACGTGAGTACCATTCCGTTGAGCAAAGACCTGGGCGCCAAAACGCTCGAAGTATGGCTGAGGTTGTCCCATCTGCAACAAGCAGGCGGCGGCGTAGTGGCGGTCCAGAAATTAGACGGATCGGTCTTCGACGCAATCGTCTTCGGCGAGCGCGAGCCGGACCGCTGGATGGCTGGCAGCAATAATTTCTTGCGATCGCAACCGTTTGGCGGTCCGGCTGAAACCATTGCTGACAAGGAATTTGTTCACATTGCCATCGTCTATGCCGAGGATGGAACCGTCACCGCTTACCGCAACGGAGTGCCGTACGGCAAGC
This sequence comes from Pirellulales bacterium, assembly GCA_036490175.1. Classification (NCBI taxonomy): domain Bacteria; kingdom Pseudomonadati; phylum Planctomycetota; class Planctomycetia; order Pirellulales; species Pirellulales bacterium. The sequence goes on from DASXEJ010000136.1 coordinate 1,631, forward strand.
CCTACTCCACCGCCGGGCCCGTAACCTATAAAGCGGGCGAATCGCAAGTGGTGATCGGCATGCGTCACGGACCGCCGGGTGGTAATAGGATGCTCGCCGGCAAGATAGCGCGCGCCGCGCTTTACGAACGAGCGTTAACGGCTGAGGAAGTGGCCACTTCAGCGGCATCGAATTCGAACTTTGTCGCCGAATCCGCGATCCTCGCGCGGCTCTCACCTGACGCATTGTCTCAACGTCGGACCTGGAACAAAGAAATCGGCCAGTTACGTGCCGCAACGAGCTTGCCGCCGAGTGTAAAGTGCTATGCGGTTGCGCCACGGCAGCCCGAACCGGCTCATCTGCTGGTGCGCGGCGACATTCGTCAGCAAGGCACCGAGGTTACTCCGGGGGGAATCGCTGCGCTCGCGGGCTCGGACGCCAATTTCAGCTTGTCGGCCGATGCGCCCGAAGCGCAGCGAAGAGCAGCACTGGCACACTGGATCACGAGCCCGCAAAATCCGCTCTTCGCGCGTGTGATTGTTAACCGCGTCTGGCATTACCATTTCGGCATGGGACTGGTTGATACACCGAACGATTTCGGTTTCAACGGTGGACGTCCAACCCATCCTGAGCTGCTGGATTGGCTAGCGGCAAAGTTTGTGGCCGACGGATTCAGCTTGAAGCAATTGCATCGCACCATCGTGTTGTCAGCGACGTATCGCCAGGCGTCGACGTACGATGTCGCGGCGGTGCGGCAAGATGCCGAGAATAGACTGCTGTGGCGCAAGCGGCCGCAGCGTTTGGAAGCCGAAGCGGTGCGCGACGCCACCTTGGCGGTTGCCGGCGAACTGAATCCGGCCCGCGGCGGCGCCGGGTTTGCAGATTACAAAGTGGTGTTGAGATCAGGCACGTACACCTATCTGCCCGCCGACCCGATCGGCCCGGAATATAACCGCCGCAGCGTCTACCGCACTTGGACGCGGGGCGGTCGCAACGGGCTGCTGGATGCGTTCGATTGCCCCGATCCCTCGACTACGGCGCCGCGCCGCGCGCTGACAACCACTCCGCTGCAAGCCTTGGTCTTGCTCAACAACTCGTTTGTATTGCGGATGGCAGACGCGTTCGCCTGCCGCCTCGAGCGCGAGGCTGGCGCGGAAGTCGATCGGCAGGTCCACCTGGCCTACCAGTTGGCCTGCGCGCGCTCGCCGGCTGACGACGAACTCGCCACCGCCCGCCGCGTGGTCAGCGAATTTGGGTTGCCCTCGCTGACCCGGGCGATCTTCAACAGTAATGAATTCTTGTATGTCGATTGATCATCATTACATCACGCGTCCTGTAAAGGCGCGCTCTAACGAACGACTTACCATCGACATGGCACTGCCGCCGGTCGATCGGCGCGGGTTTTTGTCGTGGGTGGCGTCAGGCCTGGGGGGAGTGGCCTTGACCAACTTGCTCGCGCGCGGTGGCTACGCCTCGGCCGCGCCGGTGCCCGGCGAGGCTGACGATCTGCCGCCGCACCGTGCCCCTCGGGCCCAACGCGTAATCCATATCTGTCTATGCGGCGCGCTGAGCCATGTCGATTCGTTCGATTACAAACCAGCGCTCGCCAAGTATCACGGTCAGCCGTTGCCTGCCGACGAGAAGCCGGACGTGTTTTTTGGCCAGGTTGGCCTGCTGCGCAAGAACGACTGGGATTTCGCCCAGCGAGGGCGCAGTGGGCTGTGGGTCTCGGAGCTGTTTCCGTGCATTGCCGAGATGGCCGACGAGCTGACGATCATCAATTCGATGTACGCCGAAACGTCGAACCACACGCCCGCCACATTTCAAGAGAACAGCGGCTTTCGCCTGAACGGATTTCCTGTGCTCGGTTCCTGGCTGTCATACGGCTTGGGGGCCGAGACGGATGATCTCCCCTCGTTCGTCGTTATTCCCGACGTGCGTGGCATGCCGGCCGGCGGCACGATCAATTGGACCAATGGTTTCTTGCCTGCGCGGCACCAAGGTGTCGTGTTCCGCAGCACGGGCACCGCAATCGACGATCTCACGCCGGCGCAACCCATCGACAGCGCGCATGAACGGGCAACGCGCGACCTGTTGAATGCCATGAACCGCAGGCATCTCGAACAACGCGGCGCCGACGACGCCCTATCTGCCCGGGTGCGAAGCTACGAGTTGGCGGCAAAAATGCAACTCGCCGTTCCCGAGGTTACGACGCTCGACGGCGAGACCGCGGCCACACACACGTTGTACGGGCTCGATCGTGCGGAGTCTGCCGATTTCGGGCGAGGTTGCTTACTGGCAAGGAGACTACTCGAACGCGGCGTGCGATTCGTGCAACTCTTTTCCGGCGGGTCGTTCGGGAACCCTCGCATCAACTGGGACGGTCACGAAGACATGGTCGCTAATCACGGCCAGGAGGCGCCACGCATCGATCGGCCCGTGGCCGGTTTGCTGCGCGACTTGCGGCAACGTGGCATGCTGGACGACACGCTGGTGCTCTTTACCACGGAGTTCGGGCGAACCCCTTTCACGCAGTCCGCTGCCGACATTATCGGAAAAGGGCGCGATCACAATCAATATGGGTTCTCGGTTTGGATGGCCGGCGCAGGATTACGGCCTGGCACTTCTTATGGTCGCACGGATGAGTTCGGCTACAAGGCTGTGGAGAACCGCGTGCACTGGAACGACTTCCACGCCACAGTGCTACACCTGTTGGGCATCGATCACGAGCGGCTGACGTTTTACCACAATGGCATTCGCCGCCGCCTGACGAACGTACATGGTGAAGTGATACCGACGATCCTGGCCTGAGCGATGATCTTCGCTCTGTCGCGCTCCAGCGATCGCGGATTCTACAGGATCGAACGGGTCGCGTTGCCCGCAGTGCGTTACACAAAGCGGCGCGAGCACGCACTACGTTTAAAATCCGCCGCGCTCAAGTATTTCAAAATCGTACAGCTGCGCGATATCGCTGGCAGATTTCTCGGTCAGAGCTGTAAACCTCTTGTAGAGTTGGTCGACGTCGCGCACGCCAAGTCCGGCGAGCAGTCGGAATTTATGGGCAAGCAATTGGTCCAGCTGCCCGCCGGAATTGCGCGCATGTCCTTGGGGATACATAACCAAGCCGCTCGACAGGCGGCCCAAGGTCGCATGCTCGATTTCCAGTGATGTAGGAATGCCGTCCGGGTATTTGGCGTCGTATTCGGAGCCGCCGTGCGCGAACTCGATACGCTGCATGATTCCGCGGGTCAACGGATGAAACAAGCTTTGCTGGTTGTAGTCCTCCGGCACCAGCATCAACTCTTGCCAGCCCGAACGCCGCTGCTCGAAGGCCTTCCGCAACAGCGTCGCGATGATATAGACCATCGAGTGGTCGGCGCTTTGTCTGGTATGTGGATCTCGCTTGGCTGGGTCGCCGATGATATGGAATGCCGGCTCATAGATCGCGATGCGCACACGTTTGAGCTGACTTTCGTCGGCCAAGATTTGCGGGTGCTTCGCCAGCAAATCCATGACACCCTGAATGGCGCCAGCTGACTGATGCTCGTACAGCCCGAGCTTGAAGTGCATCCCCATCACCGCGAAATCGTCACCCGAGGTGCTGAGCGTCAGGTCGAAGGGACTTGTATGACGCGTCGACGGCTTTTCAAACAGGCAGAAAATGCCCTCCGGATTCCGGAAGATATCCGCTGGCCCGACAAATCCGCGCATCGCGCGGCGCATCGAGAGGATGGCAGCTTCGGTGCTGATAGCGGCCGATGCTCCCTTCGAATCAGACAATTGGTGCCCGGCGCGGATCGCACGGAAGGGAATGTAATGGGCCACTACCAGCCCGATGGCCGATTCGATCTGGTCGACATTCGCGCCCAGGATGGCCCCATAGACCGCGGCCGAGGCGATGGCACCGTGTACGACGTGGTCGATCTTGTAATTCTTGAGGGCAAAGACCTCGGCCAATCGTCCGCGAATCTCGTCGATCGCAATCATGGCCCTTAGCGTTTGCCGGCCATCGAGCCCTCGCAACTGGGCACCTGCCACGGCAACCGGATAAAAATCGTTGTGACCGAATTCGCCCTTGGTGTAACCACGGGCCGGATTAAAGCCGAAGTTGGTGCCATTGGCGTCCCACTCGCGTACTGCCGAACTATTGGCCAACACCGCCTTCTCCGGCATGACGCGCTCGGTCGAGCCGAAGCAGGGCACACCCAGGTGCGGGTCCGGACAAGTGTATTCCAGTGCTTCGCGCCTGAGCACGGTGGGGGCATTCGCACCGCAGGCCAGCGCCGAGACTCCGCACGCGATGCTGTCGAGATGAAACCGTTCGACCATGCGATAGACCGAATCCGCAGGCCCCACAGACCGGCCGGCCAGGAAATCAATCGCGTATTGGGCAATGCCCCGGGCCTGATTTTCGTTGCGTGCGAGCGTCAGATATTCGTTGGCCACGTGGGAATGTCCTTGTCCGAATGGGTAACGTGAGCAGGTTCTGTCGTGTCAAAGTGCCACGGCAGCCTTGCGGCCGCAGGGCACTGGCCGCACACACGAAAACAAGCGCGGCTCGCCGGCAAGACGTGGCGATTATCCGACTGTGGCCGCAAACTCGCAAGGACTCTGTCCAGGGTCGTCAAACCAGGGGCCTAAGGGGATCGGCGGCTGGCCTCGTCCGGCGATCGGGGCTAGATTAGCAAGAGGGTGATTTTCGCTGTCGATGGACCTGTTTGCGGTAACAATCCGGCCGCCTCCCCGCTCACTCCTTACCGCTCGTCGTGGTCGCCAAATGCAAATCGAGCAACTCGGACCATACCGGATTGGCCGCAAGCTCGGGCGTGGCGGCATGGGGACCGTCTTCGAGGCCACGCTCATCGAAACGGGCGAGCTCGCCGCCATCAAGCTTCTCTCGGCGACGCTGGCACATGACGATGGCTTTCGCGATCGCTTCAAAGCCGAGATCGAGACCCTGCGCAAGCTCCGCCATCCAAACATCGTGCGGCTTTTCGGGTTCGGTGAGCAAGAAGAGTACTTGTACTATTCGATGGAACTTGTGGACGGGCGAAGTCTCGAGGACGAGTTGCAAACCGGCCGTCGCTTCGCGTGGCGCGAGGTGACCGACTTCGCCGTTCAGACTTGTCGAGCACTGAAACATGCCCATGATCGTGGCGTCATCCACCGCGACATCAAACCCGCTAATTTACTGCTGACGCCGGAAGGACAAATCAAGCTCTCGGATTTCGGCATTGCCAAGCTGTTTGGATCGGCTGGCATGACGGCCGTGGGAGGAGTGCTAGGGACGGCTGAATACATGGCACCTGAGCAGACCGATGGCCGGCCGATCACTCCCCGCTGCGATCTGTACAGCTTGGGTGGCGTCATGTACACGCTGTTGGCCGGGCGGCCCCCGTTCAAGGCCGCCACACTGGTCGAGATGCTGCAATTACAGCGCTATGCCGAACCCGATCCGGTGCGCCGCTATGCCCCGGATGTGCCCGAAGAGTTGCAGTTCATTGTGGCCGATTTGCTGGTGAAGGATCCCGAACAGCGCATCGCCACGGCGATGGTGCTGTCGCGGCGATTGGAAGCGATGCGTCATGGGCTGTCGCAGCGCATTGATCCGATCTTATCAGCCCCCACGCAGGCCGCGGACATCCCTCCGGACGTCAGCGTGTCCAGCGCCACCATGACGGCCCCAGGTCCGCCGCCCGCGCCGCTCAAGCCAGGATCGGCCAACATTTCGCCCGAGCAATACGAACTAGCGGCGCCCGTCTCGCCGCACGAAGTCACCGCCGCCATACGGCGCGAACGCGCGCTCGGCGTAACGATCGACCTGGTGTCGTCGACGGCCGCAGAAAAGAAGATCGCGGACAAGCTGCCCGAGGTCCCGCCGGAAGAGCCTGCCGCAAGTTTTGTGAAAGTCTCGGAAGAGGAACATCGGCGACGCGAGGCTACCGTCGAAGAGCCGTCGCACTGGCGTGGTTTGCAGACCGCGGTACTACTCGGCGCCGGAGCTTTGTTGGGCCTCGGCACCTGGTATCTCATGCAGCCGGCCTCGGCAGACCGTTTGTACGCGCGCGTCGCGCAGGCGGCCAGGACGGGCGAGATATCCACGCTGCAGTCTGTCGATGGAGAAATCAAGGCTTTTTTGCAGCACTATCCGAACGATTCTCGCGCCGCGGAAGTGCGCCAATATCAGGACGAGGTCGAGCTGTATATCGCCGGGCGGCGGGCGGAGTGGCGGGCGAGGTCTGCCGCGAATGTCGATTCTGCCTCGCCTCTGGAGCGCGCCTATCTGGAGGCGATGAGCCACGCTCGGTTGAATCCCGAAGTGGCCGAACAGCGATTGCAGGCCATCGTCGCTTTGTACGACGGGACACAAAGCCTCGACGTTTCAGACCAAGAAACTCTGCGACTGGCACGCAAACAATGGGAATTGCTGCGTGGTCGGATCCAACAACAATCCAGCGAGGTGCTGCAAGTGCTGACACAGCGATTGGATACCGCCGACCAACTGCAACAGACCGATCCTACGGCCGCTCGCGCCATTCGCGAAGCCGTGGTGAAACTTTACGGCGACAAACCCTGGGCGGCGCGGGCCGTCGATCGCGCCACGGCTGGCTTAGCGGCGCGCACGGCGGCGGAAGCTTCTTCGGTCCAATAAGCGGACTTCTTCTAATTCGTGATTCGACGCCATAATGAACGCACCGCGCTCTTTTCAAACTGGTTTTCCCACCACGCGCTTGCGACGTCTGCGACAACATCCGCGCCTGCGCGAGATGATTCGGGCCACGCGCGTCGAAACAAATCGCTTGATCCAACCGTTGTTCGTGCGACCTGGGCGAGGCGTGCGACAGGCCATCGACGCCATGCCTGGCATTTTCCAATTGTCGGTCGATGAGGTGTCGCGTGAAGCGGCGGAATTGGCCGCTGCTGGAATCTCGGGTGTGATCTTGTTCGGTATCCCTGCCGAAAAAGATCCGCTCGGCAAAGACGCCTATAGCGACGAGGGGATTGTGCCGCAGGCGGTGCGGGCTCTGAAACGAGCAACGCCTGACTTGCTGGTGATCACCGACGTTTGTTTTTGCGAGTACACGGATCACGGTCACTGCGGGGTCGTAGGCCAGGTGGCTGGTCGGACAGACGTCGATAACGACGCCACCCTCGGACTTCTCGCACGCCAGGCGATTACCCACGCCCGCGCGGGTGCAGACGTGATCGCACCCAGCGGCATGATGGACGGCATGGTCGGGGCCATCCGCCGGGCGCTCGACGAGAGTGGCCACTCACATCTGCCGATCATGAGCTATGCCGCCAAATTTGCCAGCGCGTTTTATGGCCCCTTCCGCGAGGCGGCTGAAAGCGCACCGGCCTTCGGAGACCGCCGCAGCTACCAGATGGATCCGGCTACCGATCCAGGCCAGGCTTTGCGTGAGGTCGACCTCGACTTGGCCGAAGGGGCCGACATAGTCATGGTCAAGCCGGCACTCGCGTATCTCGACATCTTGCGGAGCGTGCGCGATCGATTTCCGGGAGTCCCGCTGGCTGCGTACAACGTATCGGGCGAGTACAGCATGGTCAAAGCGGCCGCAGCACGCGGTTGGATCGACGAGCGAGCCGTCGTGATTGAATCGCTCACAGCCATGCATCGCGCCGGCGCGGATATAATTCTTACGTATTGGGCCAAGGACGTGGCCCATTGGCTGGCGACGACGTGACCATTGCCGCATGATCTGTGAACCGCGGCATCCTTTTTGTCGCGAGTTCCTGGTGCATTCTGGGCCGAGCGGTAATCGTTCCACACCGCAGCATCCCTGCTATTTCTCGGAGATCTTGCCGTGACGCGTGAGAAGAGCCAGGCCGCATTTGCCCGGGCAAAGCAGCTTATTCCCGGCGGCGTGAACAGCCCAGCCCGCGCCTTCGGCGGAGTCGGAGGTGAGCCCATTTTCTTCGAGCGCGGCAAAGGGGCTTATCTATATGACATCGACGGCCAGCGATTCATCGATTACGTCGGCTCCTGGGGTCCGATGATCCTGGGACACTGCTATCCTCCGGTGGTCGCGGCGCTGGAGGAGACGATCCATCGCGGAACCAGCTTCGGTGCTCCGACATTGGCCGAAAACGAACTTGCTCAACTGATTATCGACGCCGTGCCTTCGGTCGAGAAGGTCCGTCTGGTGAGCTCGGGCACGGAAGCAACAATGAGCGCGATCCGTTTGGCGCGCGGCTTCACAGGTCGAGATGTCATCATCAAATTTGCCGGCAACTATCATGGCCACGTTGACAGCTTGCTGGTGGCCGCCGGCAGTGCCGCCGCGACGTTGGGCGTTCCCAACTCGCCGGGAGTGACGGCGGGCACGACGCGCGACACGCTGGTGTTGGCCTACAACGACGTCGCAGGACTTGAGCGCGCGTTTGCCGAACACGGTTTGCGCGTGGCGGGCGTAATTCTCGAGCCAGTCGTAGGCAATATGGGTTGCGTCATTCCTACTTCCGAGTTTCTGACGGTGCTGCGGCGGCTGACCAGTATTGCCGGTGCGCTGCTGATCTTCGACGAGGTCATGACCGGGTTCCGAGTGGCGTACGGCGGAGCGCAATCGATCTTCGAAATCACACCCGATTTGACGACTCTCGGTAAGATCGTCGGGGGCGGGTTGCCCGTAGGCGCCTATGGAGGCCGGGCCGATATCATGGATCGCATTCTGCCCGCCGGACCCGTATTTCAGGCTGGCACGCTCAGTGGCAATCCGCTGGCGGTTGCCGCCGGCATCGCCACGCTCAAATGCTTGCGAGACGACCCGCCCTATGGCCGGCTGGAACAGCTCGGCAGCCAATTGCAGGCGGGTTTTGCGGCAGCTGCTAAGCATGCCGGCATTGAGCATTCGATCACGCGCGTGGGAAGCATGATGACGCTGTTCTTCAACGCTCAGCCGGTCGCGGATTGGGACGGTGCCAGCCGATCGAATACGCAGCGTTTCGCCCGTTGGTTTTGGGATCTCATTGAGCGCGGCGTCTATATGCCGTGCAGCCAATATGAGGCGCTGTTCATCTCGGCCGCGCATAGCGAACAGGATATCGAAACCACCGTTGGCGCCGCAAAGCAAATCCTGCCCATGTTGGCAAAATTGGCTTAAAGCCACTCAGTTTGCCGATCGTTTTCGATTTGCGCAGTTCAATGCACGCAGCCGTTGCGCGCTCGGGTATAGCAAGAACAAGCCGACCATCATCCCCGCCAACAACGTGCCGCTCGTGGGCTCGGGCACCAGATGGTAACCGAGCACGTCGAGATAGGTCGTATCGACCGTCGTCAGACCATTCACCACGCCGGAGTTGGAGAAAGCGTTGAACGAATCCGGTCCCTGGTTTTTGGCCCAGTCGCCGCGATCGAACGAGTCATCGAAATATTTCAAGTTCGTGATGCCGCCATTAATCGAAAAGTATACGCTTGTATCGACGCTGCTGAGTCCACGCACACCGGGCGCGGTGTAGCGAAATAGGTCTGCCACATCGATGTAAGTGGGCGGGGAAACCGCAGCGATGCGTCCCAGGATGTGGGAAATCTCGTGCATCGCAATTCCTACGAAGTCGTACTCGCCGGGGACGGCACGATTGTTGGGATCAAACGTAAAACTCTGAACCGTGCTGAACGTAAACGTGCCGGTATTGTAGGGATCATTGGCACCAAGGAATCCTAACGCTTGGGCTTCGGCTCTGGGGATGAACATCGTGCTGCCGCCGGTTGGGTCCGCGGCGCTCAGACTGGCAATCGATGTGGCATCGTTCGCAGTCGTCGCACTCTTGATGAGAGCATTGCGCACCTGGGTATAGTTGAAAGGTCCCAAAAAAATATCGTTTGCTTGCCCCAAAACCGGCGACGGCAGAGCAGCGGCGGCAATTGTGACGTTGATCGTGATCGGATCGGAGTACAGGTTCTCGAACTGTTGAATCGCGTAATTGGTCGCCGTCTCGACCTGACTCGCATAGGGAAGCGCCGTCACCGTAGGGTCGAACTTGGGCAAGATGATCAATGCTCGAGCGGGCACCGCGCTCGCCAACACGACAACGAGACCGATTATCGTTCGTAGCATCAAAGGCATTGACCGAGTTTCTCCAGCGAACCGATGCCTGGGACCAAACCAAGCTAACGGTGTCTGTCCGTATCCTAATCGGCCGCGCCGTGAGATGCCGCTTACGTGCGCGAGAATTGCGGTTTCTGCCGAAAAACCGCGGCGGCACGGATGTAACGGCACTCGGGAACCGAATTGCGCGGGGCCCGCCTGCGATTCTTACGGTCCCGTGGTTCAGGTCGAACGAGCTTCCAACTTTTCTTCCGCCGCACTGCGCCTCAGATAGAGCGGTGCCAGCGACCAAAGGTCGTCCGCCATGCCACGCTGAATGCGCGCGGCCGCCAGCCGACCAACCGCGGCAGCATCAGGCGACCAACAAGAATGCGGGGCAACCGTGGCTTGCGGCGGCACTTGCTCTGCGAATTTCACGAGCGCCGGGCCCGTGACGACGACTCCTGGCGGCAGGCCGGCAAGCCAGGTCGCGGACTCGACGATTCGCACATCACTGGCGGCGATGAGTTGGCCTGCTTGGTCGCGCGAAAATAAACCGGCGTAGACTTCGCCACGTTGTGCATCAATCGCCGTAGCCACCAGGAGTGCCTCGGCCGGCGAGCGGGCGGCGATTGCCTCCAAGGTCCCAATGCCCACGACCTGCGCCCCTACAGCATAGGCAAAGGCCTTGGCCGTCATGACTCCTAGGCGCAGCCCTGTAAAAGAACCCGGGCCCACGGCCACAGCGACCAACTGCACGTCCCGTGGCGTCCATGCGACCTGGCGGAGCAACTCGCGAATACCAGGGGCCAAGGTGCGAGCACTTCGCCCGGCGGGGTCGAGCTCGATCTGGGTTAAAAGACTGCCAGCGTCGAATGAGGCAACACTGCCTGACGTACCGCTGGTTTCGATTGCTAGGATGCGCAATGGGAGGACCTTAGAATGTTGTCTTCAATTGAACGTCATGCTTTTTCAGCATCGACGCTACCGGATGAAAATATTCTAGCATGGCCGGCACGACCCAACCGCTTCCCGCGACGCAGCAGCCCGTCCGCCATTGGCTCTCTTATAGCCTGCGTTCGCTCTTCGGTTTGATGACCGTATTTTGCATCCCCCTGGTTTGGATCACTTACGAACGGGCGCAATCCCGGCACGAGCTGCAAGTTGTTGACCAAATAAAAGCGAGCGACCAGTCGACCGTGGTTAGGTTCGTGGGCCGATTCGATCGTCCGGATTTTGACCTGTCTGGAAAGCTAATAGCGCCGCCCTGGTGGCGTCGCGTTCTGTCAGTCTTGTGTGGACCGAGAGTCGAAGCGGTGCTTGCCTATCAGCATCGATCGTTGGACGACATCTCGACGCTTGCCGCCCTAAAAAGGCTCGAAATGCTCAGCCTGGAGGAAACGCGAGTGACCGACCTCTCGCCGCTCAGCAGCCTCACTGGCCTGGTTGCAGTTTTCCTTAACGATACCCAAGTAAGCGACATTTCACCGATTGCAGGTTTCAAAGACCTGGAGAGACTCGACCTCGCACGTACAGGCGTCAGCGATCTTCGGCCGCTCGCGAGACTGCCGCGACTATCCACGCTAGTTCTCGATGGTTGTCCGGTTCGCGATCTTGCCCCGCTCAGCGAAGCGAAGCAATTGGACATGGTCTGCTTTGAGGACACCCCGGTTAGCGATCTGTCTCCGCTCGCCGGTCTAATGAATCTGCAAGCCCTCTACTTCAACGGCAGTCAGGTCGTCGACATTTCACCGCTGGCCGGGCTTTCGAAGCTGGGTAACGTTGGCCTTGCGCGTACGCCGGTGAGCGATTTTGCGCCGCTGGGCGCACTCACTGCGCTCGAGATCCTGAACGTCAGCGGCACGCAAATCAGCGACCTCGCGCCTCTGGCCAGACTCACGAGCCTGCGGTATCTCCACTTTGACGATACCAAAGTCCGCGATCTCACTCCGCTAGCCGGATTCAAAAACCTTGGAACCGTGTCCTTCAGCGGCACGCCGGTTAGCGCCATCTGGCCGCTCGCCGGTCTCACTGGCTTGCAAGAACTCTGGCTCGACCGCACGGCGGTTACCGACCTCACGCCGCTTTTGGGACTCAAGAGTCTCACCGAACTTCATATCCAAGGAATAGTGGTCAGCAAAGAACAGGTCGAGCTCCTCCAAAAAACATTGCCAAACTGCAAGATCGCATCCGATCTGATTTCGCGGCCCATACCCATCGCCGGGCCGTAGCGGCAATGGCGGTGTGGCCGCCGCGCGCCACTCAAATCGTGCCGGCTGCGTACAAGGGTCGTCCGGGCTTGCAGTGGGTTGTGGTCATCGCCATGTTCTGTCCGCCTCGGCCGCTGGCGTTATTTGCCGTATAATGGAGCGAGGCGGGCAGTTTTCCGCGGCCACCGGCGGCTGCCTGTGCGGTTTACGCGGCAAAATGCCTCGCCTTGACCATCGCAAAACGCTAACTTACACTGCGATATTGGTTTGTGACAATCTCCTCGTCTGCTCGCTGCACGCATTTGCGTGACGCCTGGGCGACATAAGGTCTGCTCTCGTGAAGCGTGCCCTGATCAGCGACATTCACAGCAACCTCGAAGCGCTCGAGGCCGTGCTGGCCGACGTCCGAGGACAGGGGATCCAAGAGATCTACTGCCTGGGGGACATCATTGGCTACGGCCCTAACCCCCGTGAGTGCATCGACCTGGTAATGACGTTGAACGTCTGCATTTTGGGCAACCACGACCAGGGCGCGCTCTTCGATCCAGAGGGATTCAACTCGGGTGCCGAGCGGGCTATTTTCTGGACGCGCGAGCAGTTGGAAAAGCCGCTGGGAAGTCCGACGGACAATGCCCGCCGCTGGGATTTTCTCGGCGAGCTGCCGCGTAATCGCCGTGAGAACGGCTTCCTTTTCGTGCATGGATCGGCCCGCAACCCGCTCAACGAATACGTGTTCCCCGAAGACATCTACAACCAGCGGAAGATGGAAAAGATCTTCTCGTTGATCGAGCATCATTGCTTTCAGGGGCACACCCACGTACCCGGCGTGTTCACTCAAAGCTTGAACTTCCTCAGTCCCGATGAGATTGGTTACCAGCACCATTTAGGGTCCGACAAGACGATGATCAACGTCGGCTCGGTCGGCCAGCCGCGCGACGGAGACTCGCGGGCCTGCTACGTAGTGCTTGAAGACGACCTGGTAACGTTCCGGCGCGTCGAGTATCCGGTGGAGAAGACGATCGCGAAGATCTACGAGACGCCGGAGCTGGACAATTTTCTGGGCGACCGTCTGCGCGACGGCCGTTAGCGACGCGCACGATTGTGCCGAGCGGCACCCACCCTATTGGCCGCAAATGGCAGCGACTGCCGAATTGCACATAACGATCGCCAAGCTCTGACTGGCGATAAAGGATGCGGGGAATGGATAAGCGATTTACGACGTTTTTGTTGGTGGCTTTTGTCGTCTTGATGGTGAACATGCAGCTGATGCGCTGGTGGCAGCAGAAGGCTGCACCCGCCGCACAGCAGGCCGCCCAGGAAAACGCCAAGCTGGCCGACAAGCCCGCGGCTGGTGCCGCTGACAAGCAGCCCGAACTCGCCGCAGTTGCGGCTGACGAGCCAGCCGACGAGAAGGCGGCTGCAGACGTCGGCGCCGAGCCCAAAAAGCCGGCTGTTCTGGCTCCTCCCCCGCAGTCCCCCGAACAACGATTAACCCTCGGTTCGGCTGATCCAAAGAGTGGTTTCCGCGAGCTCGTGACCTTTACTAGCGCCGGAGCGGCGGTTCAACGCGTCGAGCTCAACAGTCCGCAGTACCTCGATCAGGAAGACCGTAGCGGCTACTTGGGGCAACTTGACCTGGGTGTAGTGCCTAATCACGAGCAAGGCGCGCTGGTGCGCGTGGTGGGCCCTGGAACGCCCGCGGACGAGGCCGGACTCAAAGTCGACGACGTGATCACCGAGCTCAACGGGAATGCGGTCCTCGGGCCGATCGAGTTTCAAGAAGCACTCGAACAGACCGAACCGGGCGATGAGTTCACGCTCACGATCAATCGACACACTCCCGACGGAGCCGTCGACGGCCGGAAACTAAACGGCACGCTGCGCCGCCGGCCGATGGAAGTCATTCGGCCCGAAGGGATCGACGCCTTGTCGTTCCTGTTAACGATCGACAGCCTCGACGGCGAACGCATCGCCAAGGATGCCGAAGAGTTACCCGGCATCATGATGCGCACGTCCCCTTGGCAAGTGCTGCCGCGCGTCGATCCGGACGAGATCGCGTTTCAGTATGATCTGGCCGAGGCCGGGCTGTCGGTGATCAAAAAGTTTCGCCTGGGCAAAGTCGATCCGGCCGAGGCCGATAATCCTTCGGCCAAGGCATATCACCTCGACTTCGCCATCGAGGTGCGCAACACCGGCGACAGAGAGCATAAGCTGGCCTGGCGCCTCGATGGTCCCACCGGCTTGCCGCTAGAAGGCGCCTGGTATGCGATGAAGATCAGTCCGAACATGCGTGGCGGCGCCGGCATGCGCGACGTCGTGGTCGGGTTTCTGGCTAATCGGCGCGAGAAGAATGGGTTGGTCAGCGCCTACACGATCGCCGAGGGTACGGACCTCCCCACCTGGCAAGACGATTGGTTGAAGTATATCGGTGTCGACGCCCAGTATTTTGCCGTAGCCCTGCTGCCGGCGAGCGCCGAAGAGACGGACAATGGCGCTGCCGATGAGACAAATTACGGCCGCGCCGTGCCGATTCGCGTAGGCGATGTGCCGGCCGATCGTAGCAAGCTCAACCGCACGAACGTATCGTTCCGCCTGATAAGCAAAGTGGAAACCGTCGCTCCGCAAGGCAAGCCGTTTGCACAATCATTCAAGATCTTCTCAGGGCCGAAGAAGCCGGCGCTGCTTGCGCATTACGGCCTCGGCAACCTGGTCTACTACGGCTGGTTCGGTTGGGTAGCGCAACCGATGCTCGAAGTGCTGCACTTTTTCTACAGGATCATTCCCAACTACGGCATCGCGATCATCATGCTCACCGTGCTGGTGCGCTCGATGATGTTCCCGCTCAGCCGGCGGCAAGCGCTCAATGCCCAGAAGATGCAGGAGTTGCAACCCGAGATCAAGCGGATTCAGGAGAAATACAAAGGCAACATGGAAGCCCGCAGCAAGGCGCAGCAGGAGTTGTTTCGCAAGCACAAATACAACCCTCTGGCCGGCTGTCTACCTGTTTTTCTGCAATTGCCGATTTTCCTCGGTCTCTATCGTTCGTTGTCAGTTGACGTCGAACTGCGCGGTGCGCCGCTGATCAGCGAATCGATCCGCTGGTGCTCGAACCTGGCCGCGCCTGACATGCTATGGAATTGGCACAACTATTTGCCGGCGGTATTGGCCGGGCCGAGTGGTTGGCTGGGCCCCTATTTCAATCTATTGCCGTGCATCACGATCGGCCTGTTCATCTGGCAACAGAAGATGTTCATGCCCCCGGCGGCCGACGAGCAAGCCGCCATGCAGCAAAAAATGATGCAATACATGATGATCTTTATGGGCGTGATGTTCTTTAAAGTGGCTAGCGGTTTGTGTCTGTACTTTATCGCCTCCAGCTTGTGGGGCATTACCGAGCGCAAGTTACTCCCCAAGTCCACGGCACCGGCCGGCGGCGCGTCCCCAACCACCGCGGCGCGGGGAGCGGTGGCACGGACCGGGGCAAATGGCAACGGTTCGTCAGAAACCAAGAAAAAGAATCGCGGCCGCGCTTAGTTCCACCGCCATCACGCCTGAGCCAGATCCCGTCAACGCCGAGCCGTGGCCGTGCCGCGCGAATAACCATTTTGACCGTGGCCGTTTTGACCACCGCCTGCCGGCCTGGGACGTGAAGCAATGGGACGCAGGCAGCCACGTCCGAGCAATTCTTCGACGCGTCTGCGCATCTCGGTTGTCAACTCGACGCGCATCCCGTCGCATGCGCATGCAACCCGGCTTCCATCGGCTAAACGCAGGACCAACTCCAACTCGCAACTGCCAGGATAGCCACGCAGGATCTCATACAGTTGCTCGAGTCCGTGAACGCCGTGTGGCTCTTCGTCGACGCGGATCGTCACGCCACGCGTGAATCGCGCCGGCAGATCCGCGAGGTGCATGACTTCGTTGACGATCAGATTGGCCTCTTCGCTGCCGGGGCGCTTGTCGATGGCACCGCGGACGGCCACGATACCGTCGGCCTTGACCAGTTCGCCGTAGTTGGCGAACTCCTCGGGCCAGACAATACAACGCATCATGCCGGCCGTGTCCTCCAGATCGAACATGGCGTACTTCGTAGCGGTACTGCCGGGCCGGGGGTTTTTGGTGTTCGAGAACTTGATCGAGGCCAGGATTCCACCTAATACCACCTCCGTCCGGTGCGCCAACGCCGTGGCCTCGACTGCAGTATGGGTGCAATAGCTGGCCAATGTCTCCTCGTGCTCGGCCAGCGGGTGGCTCGACAGATAGTAGCCCAGGACCTCCTTCTCGGCCGCAAGCTTTTCTCGTTCGGGCCATTCGGGCAGATCTGGCAAGGTGGCCGCGGTCACCGTCGGCTCATCATCCGCGGCAAAAAGACCCTTCTGCCCCGAGCGGCGGTCGGCCAAAGCCGCGGCGCCGGATTGTAAGGCGCGCTCCACCGCCGCGGCGTTCTGCGAACGCCGCGCCCCCGTAAAGTCGAACGCGCCGGCTTTGACTAGCGATTCAATCGTGGCCCGATTGACCAGCGATGGGTCGACGCGCTCGCAAAAGTCGAATAGATCGACGAACGGCCCGTTCGCGCGGCGCTCGGCATTGATCGCGTCGGCAGCTTGCGCGCCGCACCCCTTGATGGCGGCAAGTCCGAAGAGGATCTTGCCATCCTCGACCGCGAATTCGCCTTGGCACCGGTTTACGTCGGCCGGCACGACCGTGATATTCATCCGCCGGCAATCGTCCAGGTGCTCGACCAACGCGTCTTTCTTTTTGAAATTGCGGCCCTGAATGTCGCCGCACAACAGGGCGGCCATGAACTCGACCGAAAAATGCGCCTTCAAGTAAGCGGTCATGTACGCAATCAGGGCGTACGCGGTCGAGTGACTTTTGTTGAAGCCGTAGCCCGCAAATTTCTCGATCATGCCGAACAGCTCGTCGGCTTCGCGTTCCTTGAGTCCTTGCTCGACGGCGCCTGTGATGAACTGCTCGCGGAACTTGGCGATCATCGGCAGCTTCTTCTTGCTGATCGCCTTGATGCAGGAATAAGCGCTGGACAGCTCGATGCCCCCCAGGCGATTGAGGATCCGCATGACCTGCTCTTGATAAACCATCACACCGTGCGTCTCCTCCAGAATCTCCTTCATCACAGGATGCTTATATTCGGCCGGCTTGCGTCCGTGCTTGACCTGGATGTAGTCGTCGACCATGCCTCCTTCGAGCGGGCCTGGCCGGTAGAGCGCATTGGTGGCGATGATGTCGCGAAAATGGTCCGGCTTCATCCGCTGCAAGAGGTCTCGAATGCCACCACTTTCGAGCTGAAAGATGCCCTTGGTCTCGCCGCGGCAGAGCAACGCGAATGTGTCGCGATCGTCGAGCGGAAATTCATACGGGTCGACGTGACGGCCAGTGGTCTGCTGGATCAGTTCGACGGCTTTGGAAAGGATCGTCAGGTTGCGCAGGCCCAGAAAGTCCATCTTCAGCAGCCCGGCCCGCTCGACGTCCCCCATGGCCCATTGCGTAATGACTTCTTCCTTGCCTTGCACGCGCTGCAAGGGGACGTACTCATTCAATGGCCGGTCGGCGATCACGACGGCTGCGGCGTGCGTGCCCACGTTCCGGGCCAGGCCCTCGATCTTCATGGCCAGATTCAGCAGTTCGCGAATCTCGCCATCGTTATCGTAGGCGCGTTTCAGGTCTTCGCTGGCCTTCAGGGCTTCTTCCAAAGTGATGCCCAGGGTCTCGGGGACCATGGCGACGACCGTGTCGACGCGGGGGATCGGCAATCCCAGGGCACGCCCCACGTCGCGGATCGCGGCCCGCGCGGCCAAAGTGCCGAAGGTGCCGATCTGGGCCACGTTCGCGGCGCCGTACTTCTCTTTAACGTAGTTTATGACCTCGCCGCGGCGGTCCTTGCAGAAGTCGATATCGATATCCGGTGCTTCGAGGCGGCTGATATCGAGGAACCGCTCGAAGAGCAGGTCGTACTTCAGCGGGCAGACGTGGCTCAATCGCAAGGCAAATGCCACGAGCGAGCCCACACCCGAGCCGCGCGCCGTGGCCGGAATGTCGCGCTCGCGCGCAAAGCGCACGAAGTCCCAGACGATAAGAAAATAGTTGGGAAAGCCGAGCTTGTTGATGACGTCCAACTCGCGCTCGAGCCGCTCCAGCACCGCCGGCGCCAACTGGCCGTCGACACAATAATCAGGCTGCTTGGCATAGCGTTCTTTCAATCCGGCCAAGCACAAGTCGCGCAAATAGTCGTTGGACGTGTTTTCGCCAGGTATGTCGAACGTGGGGAAGTGCCGCTTGCCGAGTTCCAGTTCGATTGACACCCGGTCGGCGATCTCTTGACTACGGGCCACGGCATCTTCGAGTCCCGGGAAGGCCTTATACATCTCATCGGGCCCGCGTAGGAAAAATTCGTTTCCTTCCATCCGCATGCGATTGGTATCGGTGCGGAAGCGGCCCGTATTGATGCACAACAACACGTCTTGCGCTTCGGCGTCTTCTCGGTTGACATAGTGCGCGTCGCTCGTGGCCACCAGTGGCAGCCCCATGCGACGGGCTACGTCGACTGTTGCTTCCAGCGCCATCCGCTGGATCTCGACGCCGTTGTTTTGAATCTCAAGAAAATAGCGATCGCCGAACGTCTGGTGGAACCAGGCGGCGATTCGCATCGCTTCCTCGATATTGGTCTCAGTCGCACTACCACGCAGTAGCGCGCGGCTCAATTCGCCGGAGACACAGCCGCTGAGACAGATCAATCCCTCGCTGTGCGCGGCAAGCAGTTCCTTATCGATGCGAGGCTTGCGGTAAAAGCCTTCCAGGAACGCGGCCGAGGCGAGCTTGACCAGATTCTGAAAGCCGGTGCGATTTTCGGCCAATAGAGTCAGATGGTAACTTGCTTCTTGGTTCGCTTCGGCTTCTTTCTGGAAACGGCTGCCAGGCGCAATATAGGCTTCGTAGCCGATGATCGGATTGATCCCTTCGGCCTTGGCGGCCTCGTAGAATTCGAGCGCGCCGTAGAGATTGCCGTGATCCGTCAGTGCCAAGGCATTCATGCCTTGGCTTTTGGCTTTCTCGACCAATCCTTCGATCGGACTCGCGCCATCCAACAGGCTGTAATGGCTGTGGCAGTGCAGGTGAACGAAGCGACCAGCGTTGCTCATCGTGTCCTCGAGCCTGTGAAGAATCCGTCCGCGCAAAAAAATCGACTGCAAGGAAACTTATCGCGACGGGAAAACGCTTGCAGCCGACAGGAGGTCCTCTGGGCCACGCCCGCAAATACGTCGGGATGTGGCCAAGCTAGCAACCGTTTGGATTCTAACAAACGCGCGTGCAGCGCGACAGAGTGAGGCCGAGGGCTCGAGCACTTTCACATGACGACAAGACAATCGCAGTGGTGAGCCTGACGCGCGCAATAGCGCACGTAATGTACGCGTCTCGCGGTGGTTTGCACGGTCTGGTCTGCCAGCCGTAGCATCCAGAAAAGGCTCATTCCGGCGATTGGAAACGAATGGCGTGCGTGGCCTATCGTCCGTCGGAATGTAGCTGCGACGAAGGACTATTCTTCCTCTTGCGGTCGCCCAATCGATCGCAAGTACGACGCCAGGCGAGATTGCAAATCCAAGAGGTTTTGCCACTGCCGCACGTCCAACGTCACGCGTTCCTGCTTATTGTCCTTGTTATCAATTTGCACCGACTCGAGCAGGGTGCGGATACGAATGTGAAGGTACTCGAGCAGTTCGGACAACTGGGCGGCCTGACAGGGCCCCAGACGCTCTGGAAGCTCAGGGGGCGACAGCCTGTGCAAGATTGCCTGCGAGCCGGTGGCGCCGCTCCAGCCGACCTCGAAATCGAGACTGGCTTCATGCACATCGCCGTCGCCGAGATCGGAGCCTACCGTCCCAAGATTGTTGGCTTCTGGGTCGCGCAAGCTTGCCAGCCGTTGGGCAATCTGCTCCTGCGATCCGAACAGCAACACCGAACGACCCAACGTGATCATATCGCCGTAGCGCAAAATCCGCAGGTGCGTGTCGTCGCCGTTGACCTTCGTGCCGTTGGTGCTATCCAGATCGGTGAGCACCACTTTGTCCTGATCTTCTTGAATCTTCAGGTGAAAGCGGCTGACTCGTTCGTCGGCGAGTTGGATGTCGTTTCCTTCTTCGCGGCCGATCGTCACCGGAGTGGCTACATCCTCGTATAAACGGCCGCGATCAGCGCCGTCCAAGATACGAATGTTGACGAGGGCCATAGCACGCCAGCGAAGGTTGGGAGTCGGTCGCCGCGCCGGCGAACTTTCGCTCGATGGCTGCGCAGGCCCGCCAGCAGCGCACGGGCGGCCAAGGGAGCCGCCCTGTCGCACGCTTTGCCGGCCTTGGCGAAATGGAACGTAAACTATCGGCTCATCATTACTTATAGCATGCGACAGAAAGTGGGGTCAACGGGCCAAAAATCCAGTCTACCAACCCCTTATTCGGCCGGAAATCTGCCACTGCACTCCCATCCCCCGCGGGACCTTCCCAGCATATGCCTTACTGCCAGACTGCTTTTTCTGGGAAGAACCCCGCTGTGAAACATGCGGCGGAAACCACATTGGGAGGATTTTTGGATTTTTTTTACTTGGATTATTGCAACGGACGCAATGATCGGCGAAGATGTGGTAGCGACGCACATGGACACACCGTCCGTGGCAACTTCCTATGCGGCATCTTTGACGACGCTAATGACCTGAATCGAGAACCTATTTGCTAGCTGAGTTGAGCCGTCTGGCTCCTCAGGGGTTCTCTCATCGCGTCGTCCCTCCAATCAGTTTTTCTCCTGTTTTCGTGCGCGCTCTTTGCGGCACTTGATGGGCGAAGGCCTCATTGCAGCGATGACGCTCATCACCGTTCGTTGGCGTGCCGTTATCCACGCGGAGCGCGAACTCGGAACAATGCTCACGAACTTAACATCAAGTTAGACCACAAAGAGGCGCAAATGACCGCAAAGAGATCTCTGCTCGCGTGCGCACTAGCCGCAATTGCTTCTTGTAGCGTCTTGCCGACCACGGCATCTGCGACGCTTCTTTCCACCCTCACCGCGGGAGGGACGATCACCGTTGGCGATCTTGTCTTCGGTAGCTTCTCTTACCTGAATACCGGGGACATGCCCAGCGATACGGGAGTGAACGTCGTCACCTATGTTGACGGCGCAGGGGATGTAGGCCTGATGTTCCAAGGCGCCTTTATCGACTTCCTGGGCGGAGCCGGATCGGACGCCTTGATTGGATTCAGCGTCACCGAGCTCGACGCCACTAAAAATATCAGTGGGGCAACGCTCACTGGGAATCCCTCGGTGCTGGGCGGCAGCGGAGTGGCCAGCGTCACCGAGACGTTCCTGCCCACGGACACGAATTTGAGCTTGAGCATCTTTTCGATCTCACCGGGGACTACCAAGCTGTCCGATTCCGGCACTTTCGCAGTGGGACACTCGCAAGTGATCGTGCAGAAGGACGTCCTGGCCCTGTCGGCGACGGTGGGCGGAGGCGTTCCGACGCTCTCGTTTGTCACGCAGACGTTTCACGAGTCGAAGAACAATATTCCCGAACCAACCGGCATCGCCTTGATGGGCACCGCCTTGGCCGGTTTGTGGATCGTACGGCACCGGCGGCGACGCCGTTGAGTGCCGGGCAAGGCCCTCCCGGCCGTGATGGCTTTTGTCAAAGGCCACACAGGGCCGAGGGCTGAGCAAGCATGCCAATTAATGACCACTGCTGGCCTTCTAACGGGCCGGCAGTGGTTTTTTTATTGGCCGTGCGGAGGTTCCGAGTCTGGATCTGAGCCGGAAGCCCCCGACAAACAAGGCTTATGCCTTCTGCGCGGCATAGACCACCTGTCATCATTCGCCGGGCGATCCCGCTAGCCAGTGGGGACAGGCTCGATCCTGCCAGCTTTCCCCCGAATGATTTGGGTCATCGCGACCGGTCGTGCGGGGTCTTCTCATCGCCATCGGCAGACAAAAGTTTTCCGCACGGCGCATTGACACCCGCTCTTTACCACATAAAATCAGGCTCCAAGTACATGATACTGAGTCTCATTATCTGTGAAAAACGAAAGCTTACTCTACCCTTTGAGATCGGATTACAGAAATGACTGCGGCAAAGCGATCGGGCTTCACGCTAGTAGAACTGTTGGTAGTCATCGCAATTATTGGAATTCTGGTGGGGCTGTTGTTGCCGGCCGTGCAGGCAGCTCGCGAAGCGGCCCGGCGCAGCCAATGTTCTAATAACCTCAAGCAGGTGACGTTGGCTCTACACAACTATGAGTCGAGCTTTGCCGCATATCCGCCTGCCATGTACTGGAGCGGGGTGCTGAACGACAAGACGAACGACATTGCGGTCTGGTCTCGGTTGCTGCCGTACCTGGAGCAAGGAGCGCTCGGCGCGAACTACACGGCGTTGAGCACCGAGGACCAGACGATGGGGGACGGGACGCCGGTGATGGGACTGCGTATCGCAGCCTACATGTGTCCGTCGGAAATCAATGACACGGCTAAGCTCAATACCGATGGCTCATTGAATTCGTACCCCGGAACCTACGGGGTGAACCTTGGTCCCTGGCTGATCTTCGATCCGACGCGTCTAACGACCCCGCCTGGTTCGTTCTATGTCAACAGCCGCCTGCGACCGGCCGACTTCACAGACGGATTAAGCAACACGCTGATG
This sequence comes from Pirellulales bacterium, assembly GCA_036490175.1. Taxonomy (NCBI): domain Bacteria; kingdom Pseudomonadati; phylum Planctomycetota; class Planctomycetia; order Pirellulales; species Pirellulales bacterium. The sequence continues at coordinate 24,559 of DASXEJ010000136.1, forward strand.
GCCATGGAGGTCAAGGCCTGGGGTTCCTATTACAGCGGGTCAACCACCGCGACATCCACGCAACCTAACGTGCCTAGCGATCTTTGCGGCTTGGGCGGCACAGCTAAAATGGGCCCCAATCAAACGGACAACAAAGAACATACGGAATGGGGCGACGGCAAGAGCAACCAGACGGGCTGCACGACGACCTTCACCCCTAATAGTGCCGCCTTGTGTACCTTCAACGGTGCGAGCTACGACGTGGACTTCGTGGGCGTCACCGAGGCGTCTTCGGCCACGGCCGTGACCTATGCCGCCATCACTTCCCGCAGCTACCACCCAGGGTGCGTCAACGTATCGCTGATGGACGGCTCGGTTCGCACGGTTGTTAACAGCATCGACAGAAACATCTGGCAAGGAGCCTCGACCAGGACCGGCGGCGAACCCATGACTCTGAACCAGTAGCTCCCCGAGGCCAAGAGTCCTAGCGGTCGCCTGCACAGAGTAGTGTCCATGGATCCGCGACCCTATATCCGGCATATCTTGTCGGCCCGGTGACAGCAGGATTGTCGAAGTTACACGCGCGTACTCCTCAGCCGGGGCCCAGTGGCTTCCAGTGCCGAAATCTTGGGTGATTCACAACCCATTGCTGTCGTGTCATTTGCGTCTTGAAAAAGCCATTTGCAGCAGGGCAACAGCCGCGCGTCTGGCACGCCACGTGCTTCTCAATTCCGCGGGCATTCGAGCGAAACAGCTCTGGGAGTGGCAAGGAATGGATCAGCACACCAAGTTTCTCTGGATGAGAGAGTTGCTCGACCGGCTGCAAGTCTGTCACGAACAATTGCAGACTGCCGCTGGCGCCTCGGAACGCTATTTTGCTCGGGCTATCGAGCGCGATCTGGGTGAGTTCCGCAATCTTTGCCAGTCGCTTAGACACGAACAGTTATCCGGCACGGCATCTTAACGCGACCACATCGATTTCGTTCTAGCGCGTCGGGGGGCGTGCTAGGAACGCAGCCCGCGCGCAGCGGGACAGCCCTACCAAATTCCCTACCTTACATCCTGCCTTGATCCCCACACAACAGGGCCGGAAGGGTCCCGCACCCTTTCGGCCCTCCCGCATGCGCGGCCCGCATTTGGACCATCCTGATCCAATGCACATTCAGAGACGGTAGGGTCGCCAAGGGCAACATAGCCAACATGACGACCCTGGCAGACGATTGGCCCGTTTGACGTTAGACTTGCGTCTCACAGCCGAATTCACAGATTCTCGCTGCCGGGACGCAACGTGGGTTCCACCGACTACGAACGTGCAACGGCCTACCTGTTCGACCGTATCAACTACGAACGCGCGCCCTCGGTGACCTATGGGGCACGACAGTTCAAATTGGAACGGATGCACGAACTCTTAGAACGGGTTGGCAACCCTCAAACCGGGATGCCCATCGTCCATGTCGCCGGGACCAAGGGAAAAGGATCCACCTCGGCCATGATTGCCGGCGTGCTGACAGCCGCCGGATATCGCACGGGCCTCTTTACTTCCCCCCACCTCGAAAGTCTGGAAGAACGGATCGCGGTCGACGGCCGCGCCTGCTCGGCCGATGAGCTCGTGGCGTTGATCGAGCGTCTCAGACCAGAAGTCGACGCAATGGACCAGGTGGCGGCCCGCTATGCGGACGAGTGTGGTCCCACCTACTTCGAGTTGACCACCGTCATGGCGCTGCTCTCGTTCGCCGCCTGCGGGGTACAAGCCGCGGTGCTGGAAGTCGGGTTGGGCGGTCGTCTCGACTCGACGAACGTTTGCGACCCCCTGGTATCCGTAATCACCAGCATCAGCTTCGACCACACCCGCCAGTTGGGCAACACGTTGGCAGCCATCGCCTACGAAAAGGCGGGTATTGTCAAACCCAGCGTACCGCTGGTGTCGGGCGTGACCGAGGATGAGCCGCGTCGCGTGATCGAGCAGATTTGCCACGAGCGCGATAGCCGCTTGATCCAGCTGGGACGCGATTTCCATTACCAGTATCACCCGCCGCACGGCGTGGATAACCATCCCCGCCCCGGACGGATGGATTTCAGCTTCCCCGCGGCGCCTAGCCGCTCTTATCAGGACGTGCTGCTGGGATTGCTCGGCCCGCACCAGGCCGCTAATGCCGCGGTGGCCCTGGCAACGCTCGCCCAGTTGCAGGACCGTGAGTGGTCGATTGCCGAAGCCCATTTGCGCAGCGGACTGGCCCACGTTCACTCGCCGGCGCGCATCGAAGTGGTCGGCCGTCGTCCGACCATCGTCGTCGACGCTGCGCATAATGTGGCGTCTGTCGCGGCGCTGGTGGAGACTTTGGAAACTAGTTTTGCTACGCAGCCGCGAATATTGATTTTCGCGACAACTCAGGACAAAGACGTGCGCGGCATGATGTCAATATTGTTGCCCAAGTTCGACGTCGTTCTTCTCACGAGGTATGGTAACAACCCGCGTGGCGTACCTACGGAAGAGCTGCGCGAGATCGCCCGCGACCTACGAGCAGACCACTGCCAGACGTTTGCCGACCCGGCGAGCGCATGGGACGCCGTACGAATGCTCGCCACGCCAGAGCACCTTTTGTGCGTGACCGGGTCCTTTTTCATCGCGGCCGAGATTCGCGCCCAAATGGCGATGCGACCTCTCGCCTGGCCGCAGCATCTGATGCGGCCAGCATGACGCAGACGCGCAAACAACAGCCGGCACCGAGCACGCCGGTCGAATAACTAGAATCGGAGAATTCCCCGATGTTCAGGGAAGGTGCCTGCGGTCTTGTCTGGTTGAGCCTTGCGCTGACCTTTACTTGCGCTGTCGCAGATGCTCAGGTGTCAGAAGAAAGTCCGGTCGTTAGCGAACTGCGCGAGCGTCTGACGAATTTCTTCGGCAATCTCAGAGACCATCGAACTCAGGAAGCGTACGCAGTTTTGCTGGTCGACAGCCAATTGGCCAAGCCTGAAAGGCAAAATCAGCGAGAGCAGTTGGTTAAGAAGACGGCCGAGTTGGAGTCAGTCTATGGACGGGCAAGGGGGTACGAACTAATCCAAGCCCGCAAGGTAGGCGCGGATTTAGTCCTCTTCAAGTACCTATATAAGTGCGAAGAATATCCCGTCGTGTGGTACATCGCCTTTTATCGAGACGCACGTAGCGTTGAGACAGGCAGCGCCTACGGCAACTGGAAGGTCATTTCCGTGCGATTCGACACCGATCTGGAATCGCTTCTGAAATAAGAAGACTCATCTTGCGTTTCCAGCAAACGCTAGAGACGTGCTATCAACGCATCGATCCCAAGGGTCAGAACTCCTACCAAGGCCACGAATCGACCGATGGTGGGCAATCATCAATGGTCGTCGTGAACCGACTCCCACGCGGACGCCTCGCTTCGGGCAATTGGGTCGGCTGGCACTCAGCGTATGACGCATCGGTTTGGAGGAACCGTAAGGAATCGTCCAAGGCCGCCCGCAGGCGGTAGCGTGCGACCAGCCGAGCGATGAAAGGGTCGGCCCATGGCGACAACTCCCTCTCCGCTGGGACGAATGAATCGCGACCGGCAGTCTGGTCGCAGACCGTCTCGATAACCTTGCAGTGGACTTTAGACATTGGCATGGCAATTCACCCTCCTGTGCTCCCCTCGGACCGTACAACTACCGCCGACCTATGTCCTGAACTCTTCCCACTCCCCTCGCGTGAGTGGGGCCAAGGACTGCCAGGTCGGCAGAGCGGCGGAGTATGTAGCAACTCCAGCGCCAAAGTTTGAAAAAAGCAACGTCATACCGCCGCTCACCGACGCTGCGCATTTTCTCATAACGACTTAGCGACAATTCTGATCCCGACGTAAAGTACCCGACCTGGCGCCACACGGCGCAGTCTGCGAGCAGCAATTGCAAACACTTTGGCAAGTGCATGTTAAGCGGGTAGGCATAGTTGGATCGTGACAGGGAACCGTGTCGGGCGCTATTGGCAAGCCGTATTGTCCGGTTCGTCGCCAACTAATTGAGCTTTTACGGTGGGTCCGTCGACTGGCGAGTGGCAAGCTGCGACGTAAGTGCGGCGACGGCTTTCTGCAGTTGGACGTCCGATTGCAAGGCAGCATCCGCCAACCCCTCGGATTCACCGGCCGGCACGGTGGGGCTTGAGCGGATGACGTCCCCCTCATGCCGTTTGCGAACCAGATCGGCGTACTGGTCGTCGTCAATGGGCACGTCGAAACCGGGGTCGGGCTGGACACCCCAGGTTTCCTGATCTTTCACGTCGGGATGGCGGTGAATGTCGCGGCCATTGGGACGCCAGTAACTGGCCGTGGTGAGTTTCAGCAAGCTGGTCCCCCCCTCGAGCCGAATCACGTTTTGAACCGTACCTTTGCCGAAAGTACGTTGCCCAACAATGATCGCACGGTGTTGATCTTGCAGCGCGGCCGCTACGATCTCGGCTGCGCTGGCGGTCCGCTGATTGACGAGCACGACCAGGGGCAATTGTGCGTAGGGGGCCTTTCCCGAGGCATCCCAACTCTCGATTTCATCGCCATTGCGACCGCGCGTGCTGACAATTCGACCGCCGCGCAGAAACAGGTCGCAGGTAGCAATCGCTTGCTTGAGTACGCCGCCGCTGTTGTTGCGCAAATCCAGAATCAACCCTCGGGCGTCTCGCGCTGTAACATCGGCGAGCGCGGACTTGAGCTCATCGACCGTATTCTCGCCGAAATTCGTCACTCGCACGTAGCCGATGCGATCTTGCCCGGGCAGAAAGAAGTCCCAGCGGGCCCTTTCGTCGCGCTTGCCCCCCAGAACCGACGCCACCGGCACCACGCCGCGGCTGATGGCAATCTCGGTTGGTTCAGTCTCCCCTTTGTGAAGCACGGTCAATTGGACAACTCCTCGCGACCCGCGCAGTCGGCCGACGACGTCGTTGATCTCAAGGCCTTGCGTGCTTTCGCCATCGATGCTGAGAATGACGTCCCCCGCGCGGATTCCCGCGGCAAAGGCCGGCGAATCTGCGATTGGTGTTGTGACCGTCAGCACGCCCTTATCCGGATCTTGCGAGACCTCGATGCCGATGCCCCCAAACTTTTGTTCCAGCGTGGCGACAAACTCGGCGTATTGCTCTGGGCCGATATAGGCGGAATAGGGATCGAGCGTGCTCATCATCCCCTGCAGCGCCCCTTCGAATAACTGGCGACTCTCCACCTTGCGAAGATACTTCTGGTCGACCTCGCTGAGGACCTCGTTGAAGGTGTCGAACATGCGACCACGTTCGCTACGATGGGCATTGTCTGCCTGCCGATAGCAAACGACCGACAGAATCGAGACGATCAACAAGATAAAGAGATTTTGTCGCGGCATCGAAGTTCCCTCAGGACTTACCGAGCGCCAGGGTCGCGGGCCCACGACAGCCAACGCTCTGCTTCATTCTAGCGGCGCATGTACTCCCGACACAGCGGGCAGCTTGGCCTTAAGATAGTGGCACTCCTTCCGTAACGCCGGATGGCGCCGCATAATTACCCGGTCATTGCCGGCGGCATTCGGCCCTTGCACAACAGGATCGACACTATGAAAAGCACGCTCGTTCCAGGAATTCGCGGCGAGGCTTCGCGACGCGTTGTCTCGGCCGACCTGGTGAGTCACTACGATCCTGCCGGGCCCCCCGTGTTCGGTTCGCCCTTTATGCTGATGCTTATGGAGTTTGCCGCCTTCAAGGCGATCATCCCGCATCTCGACGATGGCGAGCAGTCACTGGGCGTCGGTTTTGAATTTGAACATCTGGCCGCCACGCCGGCCGGCGCCATGGTGATCGCGCGGGCCGAGGTGCTGGCCGTTGACGGACGGCGTGTTTCGTACGCTATCGAAGCACACGACGAGCACGAGCTCATCGGTCGCGGAAAGCACGTCCGGCACGTGGTCGAGATGGAGCGCTTCCTCAAGCGACTCCGTAGAAAAACGGATCGTTAACCAGGGAATGCCGCTCGACGACGCAGTTCTGCAGATTTCGTAGATTGCGCAAAACGAGATGGATACGGAAGTTCTCGGACCACGGTCCCTCTTCGCGTCCATGAAATCTGTGGATCATTTCGTAGCTTGCGACGGGCACGGTCTCGCATATCGCGATGCCGATTCCGCCGCAGCTGGATTTGCTACAGACCGAGGAAGGGGACCGGCACCAGGAAGGCGTGCTGCTCGTACAAGCTAGCGATCCCATACCAGCTTGTGAATTGGGTGAAATACACCACTGCCACGTATGCCAGTGCCACTGGAAGCATGGCCAGGCGGGCCACGGTGCGAAATACCCAGTGCCGCGGGGATTCACGGCGCCGCGCCCGCGCATAGGCCCAGCCGGTCAGCAGACGCGCCGGGCCGATGAAGGCCACAAAGACCAGGCTAGGCAGCCAAGCGGCCTCGCGAGGGATGATTTCGATCTTCAGAAGATACAACGGCACCGCGAATAGCAATGTACCGACCAGCGCCACAAAAAACGCGATGGGTGCCCGACGAAAGTGATCGCGCAGTGCGCGTACTTCAAACATGGCCCGCAGGCGATTCTCGGCCGCGAAGTGTACCTGCGCAAAAGGGAGATAAAGCACCACCACCGCCAGTAGCAAGCCCCCGGCGAATCCTGCCACAGGCGCACGGGCGCCGGCGGCTAGCAGGGTGATCGGCACCACGAGCCAGGCCAGTCCACCGAGAAAGCCGCGCAAGCCCAGCCAAAAGTAATAAGGCAGGCGCAGGCCGACCACGAACATCCACACGGCATCGCGGGCGCGCCGGTAAGCGCCCGGTTGCGTAAGCTCGCGCACGAATCGAACTGGCCGCGGCCAGAAAAAACCACGGAGCCTTCCGCCCCGCCAGCAGGCACTCACAACGTGACAGGCAAAGAGCGCTGTCAGCACCCATAAGACAGCCGTCCAACCACGGTCGGCCACGCCGCCGGGTTCGATCAGTCGAGCCGAGTTCGCCAGCAACGACACGAAACGCAACGGCCATAGCAGCAACCACGTCCCCAGCACGATTCCGCCCAGCCGCGCCGCCTTGCGCACTCCCACAAAGCCTGTCGCCAGCCGCCCCTCGCGGGCAACACGCCCCGAGACCTCTAGCAAATATCCTAGGCTCAGCAATTGCAACGCGGGCAAAGTCGCCAACACCGCCAAGCCAATGAAGAGGGCCACGCAGCCGAACAGCCAGTCGCAGATCCGAAGTGCTTTGCCAACCAGTCGCCTTAGCCCGTGTATTTGGACCGCGCCAGACATCGGTGCGACAGGGTCGCAGAGTACCTCCACGGAATCCGACATCCCCGCATCTCTGAAGGTGCTTACGACGACAGACGTCGCATCGTGTGGAATCGCGGAGGTAACGGATCTCGACATATCGGCCGATTCCCGGAGTACTACGCGTCGTGCGGGTTGCTCTCCACTATAAGCGGATTCGTTCAGAAAGGCTTCCGCTTACCCGCACCGGGCAAGAAATTGTCCCGGCTGACGAAGAACTTGCTGAGGTTGCGCGTTACGATGGGGCTGACGAAAGACCGCCTCGATCAATCCGGCGGAGATACGCCCGTGTGGGGTCGGAATCTGCTCTTTATCGCAGTTTGCCTGGGTGGCGCCGTGGCATTGGCGGCGAGCCTGTCGCCGGTCCACACTCCGGCGGCTGGCCCTGACGCTCTTCGCGCACCCACTGCGGATTTGCATCCGAGCGTCGAGCGCTTGAATTCCAGTTTTCGCAAGGCGTGGGACGCCGCAGGTATCGAGCCTGCGCGGCGAGCGCCTGAGCTATTGATCGTGCGGAGACTGTCATTGGCGCTGGCAGGCACGGTTCCCTCGCTGGCGGAGATCCGGCAGCTCGAATCACACACGAACGATGGTCGTCTCGCCTGGTGGCTGAATCGCTTACTCGAAGATCGGCGCTCCAGCGACTACCTGGCCGAGCGGCTGGCACGCGCCTATGTGGGCACGGACGACGGCCCATTTCTGATTTATCGCCGCCGCCGCTTCGTCTCGTGGTTGGCTGACGAGATCCATGCCAACCGGCCGTACAACGAGATCGTCGCACAATTGATTGCGACCGACGGCATTTGGACCGACAAGCCGGCGACGAACTTTGTCACAGTCACCGTGCAGGCCGACGCTGGCAAGGGGCCCGATGCCAACCTGCTGGCTGCTCGCGTTTCGCGTGCTATGTTGGGCGTACGGCTTGATTGCGCCGAGTGTCACGATCATCCGTTCCGGCCGTGGAAGCAAAGTGATTTTCAGGCGCTGGCGGGCTTTTTTGGCCAGACGGAGAATTCCCTGCGCGGCATTCGCGATCGGGAAGGCCCGGCCGAGATCGACGATCCCGTCAGTGGCGATCCTAAGATCGTCGTCGCTGGCGTTCCCTTCGCGGTCGACCTTCTTCCCAAGCAAGGAACGCCTCGGCAACGATTGGCTGACTGGGTAACGAACTCCGCCAACAAGGCCTTCGCGCGTGCCACTGTTAATCGTGTGTGGGCTCTACTCCTGGGGCGACCGCTGGTGGAACCGATCGACGATATCTCGTTCGACGTGGAAGCGCCGCGGGCCCTCACCGTCCTGGCCGAAGATTTTGTCGCTCATGAATACGATTTGCGACGTTTGATCGAGGTTATCGCGTCGTCCGAGGCGTTTCAACTTGATAGCCGGATAGAGGGAGACACGCTCGACGGCGCCGCAGACCCTCTCCGGCCCGACGCATGGTCCAAGTTTCCCATTACGCGACTGCGACCCGAGCAAGTGGTGGGCAGTCTGCTGCAAGCTTCGTCACTGGCGACGCTCGACTACCAGTCGCATATCCTGGTGCGCGCGGCCCGCGCGATTGGACAGGCAGAATTCCTGAAACACTACGGCGATCTGGGGGCCGATGAGTTCGCCTTGGAGGGGGGCACGGTTCCGCAGAGGCTGCTGCTGATGAACGGGACTCTGGTCAAAGAGAAAACCAAGGAGAACCTGCTGGGAAACGCCGCGACGCAGATCGCGGCACTCGCGTCTACCGACGAAAAGGCCATCGAAATCGCTTATCTGGCTTGCCTTGCGCGGCAACCCACAGCCCAAGAGCAGCAGCACTTCGTCGCCAAACTGTCCGACAGCCGCGGCTCTATTCGGCGTCAACAGATGGAGGATATCTATTGGGCGCTAGTGAACAGCGCGGAGTTCTCATGGAATCATTAGCCAATCCCGCGACTGTTTATGGTGGTCCACGCCACAGCATCAGCCGCCGCCGCCTTCTGCAGGCGGCTGGCCTGGCGGGCATGGGCTGGCTAACACCCCTGGCTCACGCGCTGGCTCGCCGCGCCGAGCAACAGTCTCCACGCGAGCCAGCACAGTCAGTGGTCCTGCTTTGGCTGGCTGGCGGCCCAAGCCAGCTGGAAACGTTCGATCCGCACCCCGGCACAGCCATCTCCGGCGGGACAACGGCAATTCCCACGGCGGTTGACGGTATCCAGCTGGCCGACGGGTTTGCACGTCTGGCGGAGCAGATGTCGCACGTGTCGCTCGTGCGGTCGCTGGTCAGCAAAGAGGGAGATCACGAACGGGGCACCTACCTGGTCAAGACCGGGTATCGGCCCGACCAGTCGATCCTCCATCCTTCGATTGGCGCGATCTGCTGCCATCAACTGCCCGTCGGCGATACGGAGATCCCACGGCACGTGTCGATATTGCCCAACCAGTGGCCATCTCGCGGTGGATTCTTGGGCAATCAGTACGACGCGTTCAAGACGTTCGATCCGGCCGAACGGCTGTCCGATGTCACCAATCGGGTTTCGAACGAACGCCACGAAGCACGCGTGCGCGACCGGAATATTGTTGATCAATCGTTCGCGACGGGGCGCCGGCGGCAAGTCGCGGCCACGCAGCACGACGAGATGGTCAAGCGCGCTCTGGTGATGATGAGCTCAGAGCAATTGCAAGCATTCGAGGTCGCAGGCGAGCCGGCGACCGTGCGCGGCAGCTACGGCGATACACCATTCGGGCGCGGTTGCCTAGCCGCGCGTCGACTGATCCAGCAGGGCGTCCGCTGCGTCGAAGTGACGCTCGCCGGCTGGGACAGCCACACGAACAATCACGAGACCCACAGCGAGCTAGTGCGCACGCTCGACCCGGCACTGGCGGCGCTGGTGGCCGACCTCCGCGAACACGAACTGTTGGATCGCACGGTGGTGCTGTGCGGCGGCGAGTTTGGGCGTACGCCGCGAATTAATCCGCTCGACGGGCGAGATCACTGGCCGCACGGGTTTAGTATGGCATTGGCCGGCGGTGGCATCCGTGGCGGTCAGGTGATTGGCGCCACCGATCCTGAGGGCGGACGTGAAGTATCCGACCCCCGCAGCGTGGCCGACGTTCACGCCACGATCCTGACGGCTTTAGGGATCGACCAGCGGCACGAAGAGATGTCGCCGGTGGGTCGGCCGATCAAATTCAGTGAAGGCGCGGTGATCGCGCCCTTGCTCCCGGCGGAAGCATGACCATCGAAGGCCACGCCAGAGTCCAGTACTGGCGGCGCCGATTTCCGGAAATCGCGGGGATCCTGGAACCGTGCCGATGGCTTCCGGGCTACCGCTTGGAGAACTGAGTGCCACGGCGGGCACCGCGGAGACCGTAGTGCTTGCGCTCTTTCATGCGGCTGTCACGCGTCAGCATGTGTTGTTGGCGAAGCGGTTCTTCCAACGTCACGTCATACTTCTTAAGCGCCCGAGCAATGCCCAGCTTGCAGGCACCGGCCTGACCGGTAATGCCGCCACCGTGAACGTTGATGTGCAGATCGACGCTCGTTACGCGATCAGTTTGCACCAGTGGGGCCAGCACGGCATTGCGGTCTTGCTCGCGGACAAAGAAATGGTCCAACGGACGACCGTTGATTGTAACGGTGCCATTACCCGGTCGCACGCGAACTCGCGCCACCGACGTCTTGCGCCGCCCTGTGCCCAGGACATCTCCGTTATTCTTTTTCGCAGCGGCGGGAGTCTCGACGGTGGACATCAACTACCTCGTAAAATTTGCAGTCATGGTCGGCCACTGAATCGATTGGCCGAGCACGTTATGGCAGCGTTAGTTATTGATTTCTGTGTGATCTACTTCAGCACGAATTCTTTTGGCTCGGGCATTTGTGCCTGGTGCGGATGATCGCTCCCCACGTAAATCTTGAGTTTCGAGAGCATCTTGGCCGCCAGCTTATTCTTGGGGAGCATGCGTCGCACGGCCTCGCTGAGGATTAGCTCAGGCCGACGGTCGCGTCGGTGTTCAGCCGTCTCGGTGCGCAGGCCCGTATAGCCGGTGTAGTGCGTATATTTCTTATTCTGCCACTTGTTGCCAGTAAAGCTGATCTTTTCGACGTTGAGCACAATCACGAAGTCGCCCGTATCGACGTGCGGCGTGTACGTTGGGCGATGCTTGCCCATCAGGATCACGGCGATTTCGGCGGCCAAGCGTCCGACAACCTGATCGGTGGCGTCTACGAGCCACCACTTCTGCTCGACCTCGCCCGTCTTCGCCATGTAGCTTTTCATCGTGGCACTCAAGAGAACCTCTTTATCCCCGGTGGCGGGGTTCTGGCAAATGAGAAACTGACAATTTACTGCCTGTGACTTGTTCGATCAAGGCTAGGAACCTAACCTGGACGCAATTCCTTCGCCAGCGGGGGAATCCAAGCAGTGTCCCGGCGGCAAGTCCAAGGTCGCCAGGGCCTTAGCTTCCTGCCTGCGGACGGACTACCGCCGTCGCTCCGCGGGACTGGTGATCCGTTGCGGCGATTTTCCCGTTTGCACCGACCCGGGCGGCCAGCGAGCAATCAAGTGATGAAATGTGGCGTTGTCAAAGAGACCTATCCGGGCGAGCGTCGCGTGGCCCTGGTACCGGCCGTGCTGGCCGCACTGGCCAAGGCTGGTATTAATTGCTTGGTTGAATCCGGCGCCGGCGAAGCCGCCGGATTTTCCGATCAGGCCTATCTGGATCAAGGCGCCGAATTGGTGCCGACCCGCGAACAGGTTTTTGCCGCGGCCGACCTCATGGTTCACGTCCGGGCCCTGGGGGCCAACTGCGAAGCCGGCATTACCGATTTAGGCCTGGTGCGGCGGGGACAAACGCTGGTTGGGTTTTGCGACCCGCTGGGTGCTCCCGAAGCGCTTGTGCAATTCTCGGCGCGCGGCGTCACCGCGCTCTCTATGGAAATGATCCCGCGCATCACCCGCGCGCAATCGATGGACGCGCTGTCGAGCATGGCCATGTTGGCAGGCTACAAGGCCGTGCTGCTCGGCGCCTCTGCGCTGCCAAAAATGTTTCCCCTGATGATGACCGCCGCTGGTACGCTGCTCCCCGCCCGAGCCTTGGTGCTGGGCGTCGGCGTGGCCGGGTTGCAAGCCATCGCCACGGCGCGGCGCCTGGGTGCAGTTGTCGAAGCCTACGATGTGCGCCCGGACGTAAAGGATCAAGCGCAAAGCCTCGGGGCGAAGTTCCTTGATTTGCCGCTGGAGACGCAAGGCGCGCAGGATGCGGGTGGCTACGCCAAGGCTTTCGACGAGTCGTTCTATCGTCGCCAACGCGACCTACTGCTCGGCGCTTTGGGCAGGCAAGACGTCGTCATCACCACGGCCGCGGTTCCCGGTCGCAAAGCACCTATCCTGATCACAACCGAAATGGTCGAGGCCATGCACGCCGGCTCGGTGATTGTCGATCTGGCGGCCGAACGCGGCGGAAACTGCGAGCTGACGCGGCTAGGGGAAACGGTCGTGCATCAAGGGGTCACGGTCCTCGGCCCAGACAATTTGCCCGCCACCGTGCCCCAACATGCCAGCCAAATGTACGCCAAGAACGTGGCCAGCTTTCTCGCACTGCTGGTCAAGGAAGGAAAGCTGCAACTCGACCTGGAAGACGAGATCACACGCGAGGCTCTTGTCGTGCGCGAAGGAGAGATCCTCCATCCGAAGGTTCTCGAAGCTCTCGAGCGCAATGCGACGCGCAGCTAGCGCTCGGAGGCAATTCTCATTCCTTGCGCGAGTCTCGGTGTACGCTGTCGCGGCGAGCAGCTTCAGGTCCCGCCAGTGACTATAGTTGAACGTGAACTCGCGTGGCGCCAGGGCGTTCCACGACCTCGCCACTTCCTTTATCGCGAAGTCTGCATTTCATGCCGATCTCCGGTCAAACTGGTCCGACCGATTCGCTGAATGCGACGTTCTCTGCGGAGCGACTGCGTCAGGCAGTGCGCCATGGTAGCCGCCGGACGGTGGTGGCCCAGGTTGCCTCACATGTCGTTTCGTTGATCGTGCTGGCCAGCTTATACCACCTGATTGCGCCGCAGGACTTTGGTCTGATGGGCATGGTCCTGCCGGTGATCATGTTCCTGCGGATCTTCACGTCGCTGGGCATGAACATCGCTACCGTACAATCTCGCGAGTTGACGCCCGCTCTGGTGTCAACCCTGTTCTGGGCACACTTGGCGTTGGGTTTTGCAACGGCGTTGGCGGCAGTTGTGATCGCGCCGGCGGTGGCCTGGTTCTACGGCGAACCCGACGCTACCACGGTCACCGTGGCACTTTCGGCCACGTCGATTGCCAGCGCGCTGGGGCTGCAACATATTGCCCTGCTAGAACGAAACCTGCGGTTGGGTAGCGCCGCCGTAAGCCGCTTGGTCGGACAATTCGCGGGCGGAGTGCTGGCCATCGGCATGGCAGTTGCCGGATACGGTGTGTGGGCGCTGATCGTACAGCAATATGTGGAGTTGGTGGCTCTGGCGGCGGTCGCATGGTGCTTGGAGCCGTGGAGGCCACTTCGGCCTCGTGACGGTGAACCGGTGGGCGGTACGCTGCGGTTCGGCGGCTACTTCACGGCCAGCCAGATCGTGCTGCACTTATTGGGAAACATCGACAAGATCCTGGTCGGCTTTTTGCTAGGGCGCGAAGCGCTTGGTTTCTATAGCCAGGCGTTCACCGTGATGATGAAACCCGTCGTTGTGCTTACCACTCCGTTGAGCAGCGTGATGTTGCCGGCGCTATCGCGCAGCGTTCACGACCATCCGCACTATGCCCAGATCGTGTTGGCGTTTCAGCGACTGCTGGCGGTAGCCGGCTTTCCCGCGGGCGTCGGGCTGATGATCGTTGCCCGCGATACGATGGTCGTATTGGGAGGGGAGAAATGGGCCCCCGCTGGTCCGTTACTGACGGCGCTGGCGGCCGCGATTCTGGTCCAGGGATTCGTCATGATGGCAGGTAGCATTTTTATTTCGGCCGGCCATTGGCGCGCCATGCTGATCGGATTGCTCGCGATGCTCTTGGTGGTCGTGCCGGGTGTGCTCGTCGGCCTGGCCGTCGGACGTGCCTGGGGACACGCGACGCTGGGCGTCGCTTGGGGATACTCGCTCACCACCTGCCTGGTATTATTCCTTCCCTACATGCTTTTATGCTTGCGGTTGGTCGACGTCTCGGTCGTCGCCTGGGCCAAACAGCTCGTTCGACCGGCGCTGGCGGCGGTTGGCATGGGCGCCATCGTGCTCGCGGCGCGGCAGGCACTGGTCGGCATTTCCTGGCTGCCCCCCGCGGCGGTGCTGATCTTGGAAATCGCGGTCGGCGGAGTGGCCTACCTGGTGCTGGCCTGGAGCGAGATCCGCTGGTGCCTGGATCGTCTGCGGCGTTTCTGATGAGCCTGATCGGCACGTTGCGAAGACCGAGCGACGGGGTGGCCTTCCGTACCTACTTCGCGGCCACGACCCGGTGAAAGTGCAGCCGTACCTCTCGATCGACCACGCGCCTCACTCCCTCGACCAGGCAGTGCGGTTCGTTGTCTTCCTGACCGAGCCGGATGATGTCATCCAGCGGCATGCCCGGCGGCACGGTGAACGTCGATTGGTAGATGATTTGATTGCCGGCGTCCAAGTCGGGCACGATGAAGTGGCACGTACAGCCGTAAGTGAGCATGCGGCTGGCGTAGGCCTCGTGGTAAGGACGCATACCCGGAAAGCTGGGGAGCAGTCCATGGTGCAAATTGATAATTCTTCCGCCGGCATATTTCCAGCAACTCGAGGCAGGCAGAATGCGCATGTAGCGAGCCAGGATTATGTAATCGATCTGGTACTCGTCACAAAGCTCGATCATCCGATCGTCGTCGACCGCGCCCTGCTCATTGCCGATATGATGCCAGTCGACGCCGAATTGCTCCCCCAACGAGCGACAGTTAGCCCGGTTGCCGATCATCAGCGGCACCTCGGCCTTCACGCGCCCGTCGCGTACGGCGCGCAACACCGCGAGGGCCGGCTCCGGTCGAATCGTGGTGCAAATGGCCAATCGTGGTCGCGCCGCGCGTTCCTCCGGAGACCAGACCCGAATCGATAGCGCCGTACGCTGCCCAATTTCGGCCATGGCGGCGCGCAAATGGGGGAAACGATCCGCCGGCAATTCGATCCGTAGCAGCATCGCAAAGACGCGCTGCTCATCGTGGTCGTACATCTGGATTTCGGAAATATTCGCACCCTGTCCGGTGACGTAGTGCACGATCGGATCGGCGAGTCCGCAATTATCGGGGCCGACGGCGGTGATGTTGACCTGCATATCAAGCTGTGGGGCTGACACGATTTGGTAGTAATAAAAACGGAGCCGCTTGGTCGATCAGACGGTAAGGCCGCGGCCGGCAGCAAAGCTAACAAGCTGGCCACCCCGCCGAACTGGCCCCCCAAACGACATACGCAAGCTTAGCACCGTGTTAAGCGAGCAGAAGAGCCGGTCCGGTGTGGCTCGAAGCAAGTTTTGCTCGCCGCGGCGTTCCGCGCCACGGTATGTGCTGACGGCGCGCGAGGAAACATTGTAGTGACGCTGGCGGGTGTGCAATTCGAGCCGACAGCGGCACGTGCCAGCAGCAAAATGGAAAGGCGCGCGAAGCCTTGACTGCGGTCCCGGCGGGAATCCGGTAGCGCTCTGGCATTTAGTTGGAGCCGCGCGCGCCTGGTGTCGAGAATACCGTTATCGGCCGCGGAACCGGCGCATGCGCTCCGTCAAAACGGATGCGGCGCTCATGCGACGGCAACTTATCACCTTGCGGGCTGTCGGCCCGCGTAGCTTGAGCCTGCTGGTCCATCCGTGGACCCTTCCTTGCATTCTTTTGAAATTCGTTACCAAGACTGCCGTAACAATAATCGCCGCACGTTGTCCGGAACAAGACAAGTTCCCACCCGAGCGATTTCCCGCCAATCGACACGACAATGCTAGCAATGCCATGCTAGCCGCCGTCGCTATGAATCGAAGCTGCGATCGATTGACTAAAAATGGCCTTTTCGACTAAACATAGGCCGCCTTGCGGCCACCCTTTTGAGCGGTAGGCAGATTCCGTTTCACAACGCCTATTCCTCTGCGCCAGACGACCCGTAATGCACATCTTCTTTAGTCTGGCATCGAACGAATCAACGAGGTCCTGCTAGCAGCGACTTGGCAGAGTGCGAACTGTCCAGCGCTAATGAGTCCTGAACATTCAAAGCTCTCTACGCGCGGGGCGGCCGGCGTTGGCACGCTTTTCCAAGACTTGGCCCAGGTGACATGACATGCAGTCTGAAATTGCACCAACACGGGTACGTGCGGGCCGTCGGCTAATTGTTCCGCACGATGCCCAGTCTGGTGCATCGACCGTGCTGGGCCTGCCCCACGCGGCGCCCGCGCCGTCGGCCGATCGATCACTCGCCTACCCCTCGACGGCGGCCGGCAGCCGCGTGATGTGGGGCAATGTGGCCGGCGTCGCTGCCTACCATGGCGTGGCGCTGTGCGCCGTGGTGCCTTGGTTGTTCAGCTGGACGGGGGTGGCCGCCGCTGCGTTGGGACTGTATGTGTTCGGGACGTTGGGGGTGAACCTGTGCTTTCACCGATTACTGACACATCGCAGCTTCGTCTGTCCGCTGTGGCTGGAACATGCCCTTTCGGTACTGGGCGTTTGCTGCCTGCAGGATACTCCGGTCCGCTGGGTCGTCGCACATCGTGTACATCATCAACACTCGGATGAGCAGCCCGACCCCCATTCGCCGCTCGTCAATTTTCTGTGGTCGCACATGGGTTGGCTGTTTGTCGAAAACCGAGGGCTGAATTCCATCGCCGCCTACGACCGCTATGGCCGCGACCTGCTGCGCGATTCGTTCTACATGCGTTTCGAGCGCAATCATTTCTGGCTTTGGGTCAATATCGCCCAGTTCGTCGTGTTCTATATCGCCGGGGCATGCCTGGGCGGAGCACTGACGGGCACCTGGGCTGGTGCGACACAAATGGGGGCGAGTCTGCTGGTATGGGGCGTGTTCGTTCGCACTGTGGCCGTCTGGCACATCACCTGGAGCGTCAACTCTGTTACCCACGTATGGGGCTACCGTAATTATGCAACCGACGAAAACAGTCGGAACAATTGGCTGGTGGCCCTCATCTCTAACGGCGAAGGTTGGCACAACAACCATCATGCCGATCAGCGCAGCGCCGCCCATGGTCATCGTTGGTTTGAACTGGATGTTACTTACTTGACGATCCGGGCACTTGTTGCCGTGGGCCTGGCGCACAGCTACATCGCGCCAAATCAGCGGACGCTGGATCGCGTCACGGCGGACGGCATTCCCGCCGACATCGGAATTGACTGAGCGCAGGTTGCCGCCGTCATCGCACAGGTGGCTAGCCCTATCTTCGGCAAACGCCTTGCCCATCTGGGACTGAGGCCATCGTGGGTCACGGCTGCTAGCCGCGCGCGGCCCATTTTGCTACCCTAGACGCACCGTGGACTCTGCCGATGACGCTCGCGCCAGCGAGCCATGCTTGGCAATTCCCCGGCAAGGGCTGTTCCTGGTGTACGATTGAAAAAGGGATGCGTCGATGGAAGCGACCGCCAAACGCAAAATCCGCCGCGAAGAGCTGCCGGCGGGAGAATGTCTGTGCGATCATTGTCCGGCCAAGTGCTGTCATTATTTGGCCGCGCCGATCGATACCCCGACGACGCACGAGGAATTCGACTACATCCGCTGGTATCTGTTGCACGCCGACGCGACGGTGTTTGTCGAAGATGGGAGCTGGTATCTGCTGGTTCACACGACCTGCAAGCACCTGCTGCCGGACAATCGCTGCGGCATTTACGAAACCCGGCCGCAGATCTGCCGCGACTACTCGACGGATAACTGCGAATACGAGGACGACTGGGTTTACGAGCATTACTTTGAGACGTCCGAGCAGGTCGACGAATATGTCGAGGCGATCCTGCCAGACAAAAAGCGGCACAGCTTCCGCAGCCGCAGGCCCCCGCTGCTGCCCATTATTGGCTAACGTGAACTGCAGTCGTGGCGCTGTTTGACGGACTGCCCTAAGTGGTAGGGGCGGGCCGCCCTGCATCGAAACCGGCCGCGGCGGCCATCTCTCAGGACCGACGAGCTTGAACCGACCGACACGCATCGAACCGCGCACGCTAAAAGGCTTTCGCGATTATCTGCCCGCCTCGATGATTCCCCGCGAACGGATCATCGACACCGCACGGCGCGTGTACCGCTCATACGGTTTCAGTCCCATCGATACGCCGGCCTTGGAATATCTCGACATCCTCACCGGCAAGGGGGGGGACGAGACCGATAAACAGCTCTACCGCTTTCAGGACCCGGGCGAGCGTTGGGTGGGCATGCGTTTCGATCTGACGGTGCCCCTGGCGCGGTTCGTGGCGCAGCATGCCCACGAATTGGGGATGCCGTTCAAGCGCTACCACATCGCCACGGTGTGGCGCGGCGAGAATACCCAACATGGCCGCTATCGTGAGTTCATGCAGTGCGACTTCGACACGATCGGAACCCGCAGCGCGGCGTCCGATATCGAGACGATACTGGTGATGCACGATCTCCTACGTGCCATCGGCTTCGAACGCTTTCACATCCATGTCAACAATCGCATGGTGTTGCGCGGATTGCTCGAACGCACAGGACTGACCGAGCAGGCCGTACCGGTGTTGCGTGCGATCGACAAGCTGGCCAAGATCGGGCCCAATGCCGTCGTGAAGGAAATAATGGAAACCGCAGGAGCGTCGTGGGAGCAAGCTGACACGGTATTGCACTTCGCAACGCTCGCAGGCGGCGACGAAAAGGTTCTAGCTGAATCAAAAATCCTTGTCACGGGTAGCGAGGTCGGTGAAGCTGGCGTCGACAGACTCTACGAAGTTGTACTGGGCGCTGCTGCAGGTGGTGTTAGGCGCGAGAATTTGAAGGTTGACGTCTCGATCGCCCGCGGTCTGGATTACTACACCGGTGTGATCTTTGAAACCTTTCTCGACGATCTGCCGAGCCTAGGCAGCGTTTGCTCCGGTGGACGGTACGATAATCTGGCCGAGCTTTATACGAGCCAGGAACTGCCCGGCGTGGGTGCCTCGCTGGGATTGGATCGATTGCTCGCCGGCATGGAAGAGTTGAAGATGATCGACCAGGTATCAACGCCGGCCGAAATCTTCATGCCATATTTCGACGCGGATCAATTGCATTTTTA
>DASXEJ010000137.1 GCA_036490175.1 Pirellulales bacterium
CTGGTTCTCGACCCGCGTCATACTTATCCGACCACGTACGAGTGCTTCGCCCCCAACCATTTTGTCATTACAGAGTCGGTAGCGACACGGCTGCTTGGTTTCTTACTGCCGGCGCGCCGACCCATGGACAATATGCCGGCCGGTTGGCATCGCCCCCAGGAGGACGAGTTTGCACTGTGCAATCTGGGCTTGCCATCGCCCTATTTGACGATCGCCTTTCCCAACGAGCCTCCACAGGACCAGGAATACCTGACGCTGGAGCACGTGCCAGCCAACGATCTCGCGCGCTGGAAGAAGAAGTTCCTCCGATTCTTGCAAGAGATCAACTACCGCTCCAAGCGTCCGCAGCGGATCGTGCTCAAGTCACCTCCCCATACCGGTCGGATTAAAGTCCTGCTAGAAATGTTTCCCGATGCCAAGTTCGTGCATATCGTGCGCGATCCCTTCGTCGTATTTCCCTCGACAGTACACCTATGGAAGACGCTCTATTCCAGCCAGGGTATGCAGAAGCCGACCTTCGCGGGGCTCGATAAGCACGTCTTTGACAATTTCACGCAGATGTACGAGCGGTTCGAGGCCGATCGGCACCGTATCCCATCCGAGAACTTTTGCGAGATTCGTTACGAAGACCTCATCACCGATCCGGTCGCTGGCATTCGTCAGGTGTACGAAAAGCTTAGCCTGGGGGGCTACGATGAAGCCTTGCCAGCGCTGCAAGCTTTCGTGGCCGCGACCAAAGGATATGAAACCAACAAATATCGAGAGTTGGAGCCCGCCTTGCGCGACCAGATTGCAACGCGGTGGGCGACATATATCCAACAATACGGCTATGCGAAGAGCGCTGGGGGGGGAGTGCAACCTCCTGTAAAATCGTCGACTTACGAAAGTGCGCGCGACGCGGGCAACATGGTTGGGTCATAATCTGCTTTCTGACGCTTTATTCGATGTGGCCTGTCCCTTCCGGCTAGCGAGTTCGATCAAATATTCTGTGTCGACTATGCCGCGCAATTCAGAACCTGATGCTCCGCGATGGCTGCTGCGACGCGCCGATCAAGCCGCCGTGGGAGGCTTGGTTGCGCTCGCGCTGGTGGCCATGGCGGGCTGGTGGTTCGTCCAAGGGGGCTGGCGCGGCCGACTGATCGAGCGTGATCGTCTGCCGCAGCAGACGGCCCAATTCCAAGTAGACGTTAACGCGGCCGATTGGCCGGAGCTGTCGCAGTTGCCCGGCATCGGCGAGGCGCTCGCCCGGCGGATAGTGGAATCGCGTCAGCAGCATGGCCCGTTTGCCGATCACCAGGAGCTTCGTCGCGTGCGCGGCATTGGTCCGCGCACTCTGGAGCGGATCTCGCCATTTTTACTCCCGCTGCCTGAGACGGCAAACGTCGCCGGACGTTGAACGAGCCTGAGCGCAGGACTGATCCTCCGCGCTGAGTGATCGGTCGGATGTCGCTGCCGACGCCATTCGCCCGTGCTTGCGAGGCCGAAGGTGGCCGGTTACTTTCAATGCCTCCCTCATGGCCCGAAAGACGCGCCGCGTTCATGCAAAACCCCGCTGCCCCGATTGATCCACCGCACGACGAGTTGATCAGAGATTTTGGTCTAGCGAAGGCCACAGCCCTGAACATGTCGAACATGATCGGCATCGGGCCGTTCATTACCATGAACCTCATCCTGGGCGCGATGGGGGGCCCCCAGGCAATCCTCGGCTGGATGGTGGGTGTCGTCCTGGCGATTTGCGATGGCATGGTGTGGAGCGAACTGTCCGCGGCCATGCCAGGATCAGGGGGCACCTATTTGTATCTACGCGAGTGCTTCGGTCGCGAACGTTGGGGCCGATTCATGGCCTTTATGTTCATCTGGCAGTTCATGCTCAGCGGACCATTGGAGATCGCCAGTGGCGCGATCGGGCTGAGCAAGTATGCCGCCTATCCTCTGCTGCACATGGGTTGGATCGAGGCTCCGCACGCCGCGGTCGACGGGCCAGTTCGGGGCTCGGCGAGCGAACTGGCAATTGCGAAGGAGCCGACCGTCGGGCCAACGTCATGGGGGATCAGCAAGACGGTCGCAGAACGGACGATTGCCTGCACGGTCTCGTTTTTGGCCGTGGTGCTGCTCTACCGCCGCATCACCGCAATTGGCCGCCTAACGGTCATCTTATGGCTGGCCATGCTTGGCACAGTGCTCTTTATGATTGTCAGCGGTCTGATGCATTTCGACATGAACTTGATTCTGCCGTTTCCTGAGAATGCGTTTCGCCTCGACGTCAAATTCTTGTTTGGCTTAGGTACAGCGATGGGAATCGCGATGTACGACTACCTGGGCTACTACGACGTCTGCTACATCGGCGATGAAGTACGACATCCAGAGAAAAACATTCCGCGGTCGATACTGATATCGGTCGTGGCCGTAGCCGCCATCTACATGACTATGAATATAAGTTTCATTGGCGTCATTCCCTGGCAGGAAGTCGGCGATACTGTAGCCACCACATTTGTCGAGCGGCTCTATGGCCCGGGGGCCGCCAGCCTGATTACGGTCTTTGTCGCGATCACGGCATTTGCATCTATCTTTGCGATGTTCTTGGGATATTCGCGCATTCCGTACGCGGCAGCGCGCGATGGTACGTTCTTCTCGTTCTTTAATCACCTGCACCCAATCCAGAAGTTCCCAGACCGCTCGCTGCTGGTTGTGGGAGGGCTCACAATGATCGCCAGCCTGTGGACCCTGGAAGATGTCATCAACGCGATTCTGGCCTGCCGAATCCTCGTGCAGTTCCTCGGACAGAATGCTGGCCTAATGTACTATCGACGAAAGCATACCGCACGGCGGATGCCGTTCCGCATGTGGCTCTATCCAATACCATGCTGGATTGCGTTTCTCGGATGGTCTTTCATATACGGGTCAAAACTGGTGGGGCAGCGCGAAATGCCGCTCTACAAGCAAGAGGCCCTGCTGGGGTTGTTTGTAATTGCGACGGGCGCGGTCGTGTTCCTGATCTGGAGTGCGCAGGCCCGGCAATGGCCGTTCTCGCGCCGGAGCGACCGAGCGGCGCATTGAGCCGCAGCGTTATTTTGAGCCATTTAAAGCGAACTAGTTGCCGGACCGCCCACCGGCGCAATCGTTTTCTTGCAGCGAAGTTCTGCTAGCGGTACCCCCCGATGCCGCGCCGCTCGAACCCTCGGTGGGGTCAGCGAGGTCGGGTCGGCTCCGACTGCATTTTGGTTGCCCCAACGGCAGTCTGGTTCGTCTATGTCACTCTAACGATAAACACATGAAGGACCACAAGTGCCTTATTCACAATCACTTAAGAGTAATCCGCCAGTCAATTAACACTTTATACGTCCATCCCGCTGTGCGAGGGGGGTCAAGAGGGGGGTTTGAGCATGCTATACTTGAAAAAACCTGCGGCGCCATAACCGATTGGGTGCAACTTGTAGCTCCAACGGCGGGTAGGACTAGCAGTTCGGGTGGTCCAGGCGCGTATTCGGACAAACTTCCATCAAGGAATGCGCGGTTCGCATGCCAATTCGACTGCTAATTGCCGACGATCACCTCGTCGTCCGTACTGGGCTGAAAAGCCTGGTTGCCTCCACAGAAATCGAAATCGTCGGCGAGGCGACGAGCGGCGGCGAATGTGTCCGCCTCGCCCAAGAGTTGCTGCCGGATGTCGTGCTGCTCGACATCCGCATGCCTGATGGCGACGGCCTGAATGCACTCAGTCGGCTCAAGCTCGACAAGCCCGCCTTGCCGGTGCTGGTGTTTTCGACCTACGACAATCCGACCTACGTAGCCCGGGCCGTGGCGCTGGGCGCCAACGGCTATCTGTCCAAGGGCTCAACCCGCAACGAGCTGGTGTCGGCCATTCAGACCGTGGCCAAGGGCGAGAACGCCTGGACGCGCGATGAATTACGGCGAGTAACAGGTGCGCTGGCCACACCAAGATTGGCCTCGGATATCGACGTGCCGCTGACACAGCGCGAGAGCGAGGTCCTACGCCAGCTTTCGTACGGTCTGACCAACAAGGAAATCGCCCAGTCGCTCCATATCAGCTACGAGACTGTGAAGGAGCACGTGCAACATATATTGCGCAAACTAGGTGTCTCGGACCGGACCCAGGCGGCCGTCTGGGCAGTGCGCAAAGGGCTGGTGTAAACCGGACTCTGTAGCCTGAAATCGACGGACGCAGCCGGCAACGCCGCTGCGTGACTTGAGGCGCTAATGCTGGCTGGGTGCTAGGCGCCAACTTTTTCAAGTTGTTGCTTTTCGTCCTGTTCCGTCGTTTCGCGCATCCACTTCTGCAACCGCTCGGCGTCGGCAGCCACAGTGCGCGTGCCCGCGAACAATACCGCGGCGAGCCCCAGGTTCACCAATGGCAACAGATACATCGCGCTGTGTGTCCCAATGGGCTTAAAGGGTTCTAGTGCCTTCTGCCGCTCGGCCCCGGTCAAGCCTTCGAGGCTGACGCCTTCCTGCACGGCGGCACGCGCGGTGAAATGGTCACTAACGGCACCGAACACCGGCGGACCGAACATACCGCCAAAGGCGTACATCGCGCAGAAATACAAGGCCATTGCCGTACCACGCAGCGATGGCTCGATAACGTCTTGCACCGTGGAATACACCGTCGAGTAGTAGGTGTACATCATTCCGCATCCGGCGAAGAACAAAGCGCTGAAACCCAAGACATCACCGGCTGGTCGCTCTAACGAGAAATAGAGGAGCGGAACGGAGATCGCGAGGGCGACGGCGGCGACTAACATCCGGCCATTTTTCCGCGTGTGAATCAGCCGATCTCCTAGAAATCCGCCGAGAAACAGTCCCGGGATGCCGGCCAATCCGTACACGAGCATCACAGTGTTGCCGGCCTGCGCGATGTTGCGACCGTGATACCGCATCATGAAGATCGTCAAGAAACCGCCGATGATATACATGTTGAAATTGTGCAGGGCTCCCGAGGCGATAATCCACCGCATCGTAGGCGTCGACAGGACGAGCCAATAGGGAGAGCCGTCGCGCTTGCGGGTGCCGATGTTGTGTTTTTCACTAGAGCCGCGCGCCGGTTCGCAGATAAAAAACGCTCCTATTGCGCAGAGGAATCCAGGGACCATGGCGATGTAAAAGGCAGCCTGCCAACCGAACTTCTGCGCCACAGTGCCGCTTACGGCATAGCACGCGGCGGTTCCCAATGGCAGGCCGAGCATGAACACGGCCAAAGCCCGCGCACGACTGGTCGCAGGAAACAAATCTCCGATCAACGAGGAAGAGGCAGGGGCGCAGGTTGCCTCGCCGACGCCAACCGCGAGTCGCAGGCCGGCCATTTGAAAGAAGTTCTGCGCCATTCCCGATAGCGCCGTCAGCACGCTCCACACGAAGACGCCCCCAGCCAGGATCATCGAGCGGTTGCCCCGGTCTGCCATGCGGCCCAGCGGCACCCCGATCGCCGCATATAACACCAGGAAGGCTGTCCCCAACCACCCCAGGGCAGTGTCACTCAAATCCCATTCCTTGCGCACCAGTTCTCCGACCGCGCCCAAGATATTGCGATCGAAGAAGTTCATCATGTTGATGGCAAACAAAACGCATAGCGCAAATACTGGCCCAGTGCGCGGTTTCATCGTGTGCGGCTCCCAGGCCGATTCAGATTCGAGAAAAAGGGAAACAGAATTGGTCCAGGCCGCCAGGGACCGACAATACTACACCTTCACCCCCGCAACGCACCGCGGCCGTTTGAGTTACGCATTGTGCGGGGCGCGATGACAGTCGTCAATAAAAAAACCGAAAGCGTTTTCTAAACCCTGATTCTCTGTACGAAAAAACGCTGGCCGAGGGACAAGCGGCGCTGACGAGCCGAAATTCTCGTCAACGTCGTCCATTCATGCACGACCGGGGCGATACGCGCGACGGCTGCCTACCACAGAGGTCAATTTACTAAGCGAGAGCGGAGGTCCGAGGCGACGCCCAAGGCGAACGCATTCCCGGGCGATTGCTGACGATTGCAGCGCAGCTTACTCGTAACCGTTCAAGTGCGTGCTGTGCCAGCGCCAGGCGGTGGAGACGATTTGTTCTAGGTCCGGATAACGCGGCTCCCAATCCAGAGCCTCTCGGGCGCGGGACGCATCTGCCACCAGTTCCGGAGGATCGCCCGGACGGCGGGCGACGACGCTCTCGGCAATGTCACGGCCGGTCACCTGTCGACAGGCGTCGATCACTTGCCGTACGCTGTGCCCCTTGCCAGTCCCGAGATTCAAGCACAGGCCAGTGCCGGGCTGCAGCCGCTGGAGTGCCTGCAAATGCGCGGCTCCCAAATCGTCGACGTGGATGTAGTCGCGAATACAAGTTCCATCGGGCGTGGGGTAGTCGTCGCCGAAGATCGTTATATCGCGGCGTAGCCCGAGCGCCGCGGCAAGCACCTGCGGTATCAGGCGTGTCTTGAAGCGATCGACTTCCCCTAGATCCCCTTCGGGACTGGCGCCGGCGGCGTTGAAATAACGCAAGGCCGCGTACCCAAAGCCGTAGGCGTGCGCATAATCCGCCAGCGCCTGTTCGATAACCAGCTTGCTAAAACCGTAGGGATTGATGGGGCGTTGCAGAGTATCCTCGGTGATGGGCATGCGATCCGGGACGCCATACGTGGCAGTCGTACTCGAAAATACTATCCTGCTAACGCCGGAGGCGCGCATCGCTTCGAGCAACGCCAGACTGCCAATGACGTTATTCTGGTAGTAGAGTTCCGGTCGCGTCACCGATTCGCCAACCAGCGCGAAGGCCGCGAAATGCATCACTGCTTCGATCTTGTGTGCGCGCAGGACGGCTTCCAGCCGGGCGCGATCTGCAACATCTCCCACGATCAATCGGCCAATCAACGCCGCCTGGCGGTTGCCGCGCGACAGATTGTCGTAGCACCAAACTTCGTGTCCGGCGCGCACTAAAAGACGCACGGCATGGCTGCCGATGTAGCCCGCGCCGCCGGTCACCAGAATATTCACGCGTCGGACCTCCAATCGAATTTTTATCGCGCACCTGGTGCCGCTGCCGGCCGGCAATTCTTCGAGTGCTATGCCGAACAAATCAGGCAAACCGCGGAAACTCGTGCGGTTGGGAAAGCCAAAAGTGCCATCTGAGCACGCAGCCCACTCGCCTTCTGCACGCCAAGTTTTGCTCAAAACTGCTCTGTCAAGAACGGACGCTTGCGCCGATTATAACAGGCAACCGTACATTGCCGATGCCGCCGAGGTCTAGTCCGCACGAGTTGCTTGAGTCGCGAGATCGTGACGTCCGAAAGCAAATAGGGCGCAACGTAAGTCCGGGCATCGGTGCGGAGTCGTTCGGCTGCGATGGTTTGAATTCGGATGCCACTGTCTGCTTGTAAAGCAGTGCTCGAAGCTTCCGAGCCTCTCGACAATTCGCAAGGTCAACCGTGACACCCGGAAAAAGCGATTTTGGATACTCGCAAAGACCGAGCCCTTGGAGCCGTCATGTCACCTTCCAAAAGACAGCTTTTGCGTCGCGCCGCCCAAAGTGGTGCGACTGCCGATCATCCCTGGATCGAAGCGTTCTCAGGCTATCTGCGCAGCGAGTGCCATTTGGCCGTGAACACCGTTGATGCATATCGCCGCGATTTACGCCGCTTCTTCGAATGGCTCGAGAAACGCACGATACCGGCGCTCACAATCACCGACCTCGCCCAATACGCAGGCTGGCTGCACGACCGCCAACTGGCGCCGGCAAGCCTGGCGCGGCATTTGGTATCGTTGAAACTGTTTTTTCGTTATCTGCAGTTAGAGGGGGTGCTGGCCGACAATCTGGCTGAGCTGCTCGGCAGCCAGAAGCTATGGCAGCGCGTGCCCGAAGTGCTGGCGCCGCAGATTATCGACCGCATGCTCGAGGGGCCCGTCGCCGGCCAACCGTGCTGGAGGCGCGATCGCGCCATGTTGGAATTGCTCTATGCCAGCGGCTGCCGCGCCTCGGAACTCTCTGGCATGCAATTGCGCGACGTACACCTCGACGATGGACACTGCCTGTGCCACGGCAAAGGAGATAAGCAACGGCTGGTGCCGCTCGGCCGTCGCGCCGTTGAAGCCGTGCGACAATATCTGGAACACGAACGGCCCAAGCTGGCTGCCTGCTCGCTATTGCCGCCACCTTGGCTGCTGCTTTCGCGGCGCGGACAACGGCTGCGGCGAGAACGGATCTGGGAACTGGTCAAGCGCTATGCCGTGGCGGCCGGCGCGCCGGAATCGGTCGGGCCCCACACCCTGCGGCATACGTTCGCCACACACCTTCTGGCTGGCGGCGCCGATCTACGTCAGGTGCAAGAAATGCTCGGACACGCCAGCATCGCCACGACGCAGATCTACACGCATGTCGACGCGACCCGACTCAAGGCCATCCATCGGCAGTTTCATCCGCGTGGGTAGCGTTGGGCCGACGATCCTAGACCGTTCGAGACTTCGTGCGCCGTTAGACGTTCGCGTTTCGTCAATCGCCCTTGTGTTGCCCTCGGCCGACTAGCCGCAGCGCGACATCAAATTTTCTCACTGCTTGGCCCACACGCTGCTGGCGTAGCGATCCTTCAAGAGCTGCGTGGCTTGCAACGCGCGCTCCGGCTTGCCGAGTTCGTTCCAAATCCGCGCCAGGTTGGCGAGCGCCTCGGCATGGGCTTCACGATTGCCGGGATACAGCAGATCGACGTGCAAATAGGCGAGCAGCGCGTCCTTGACGGCTCCCTCCTTTTGACGATAGCAATTGCCAAGCGTCAGGTAGGCGCGGGCGTTGATGTCAACGTCGTCGCTATCCGCTTTGTCGATCACCTCTTGAACCAAGCCGATCGCGGTGTCGGCCTGGCCGGTTGCGGCCAGGCAATTCGCCTTGCCCAGTTGCGCGGCGAGGCGTTGCGCGGCCGCTGGGCCTTTCTCATCGCCAGCCAATTTGAGCACGGCGTCGAAAGCGGCCAACGCCTCGGGGTACTTCTGCTGTTGCAATAGAATGCGCCCCTTGGCGACTCCTCCGCGCATCTTGTACTCGGGCCAGGGTGCCCTTTCGACTGCGGAATACTGTTCATAGGCCAATTCCGGCTTGCCGATGGCCGCGAAGAGATCACCGAGAAGCTCGGCAGCAGGCAGGTAATGGTAACTGGAGGGGTTCTCCTTGACGAAGGTACGCATCAAGCTGCCCGCATCGCCGACTTTGCCGGTCCCGGCCAAGGCCATGCGCGCGAGACTGAACGCCTTGTAGAATTGCAAGTCTTGTTTGATTTCTGCACGGCTGATCTTGGCCGCATCGACTTTGTCGAGCGACTTGAGCGCTCCTTCGTAGTTAGCGTTCGAGACCTCGCTGCGAGCGAGCTTCAACTCGGGCGGCTCCCCGTCGTAGGTGATAAGGTCGATGTCGTTCACCGGAACTTGCTTCTTCTGTCCGGCCACCATGTCAACCGTGACTTCGGTCGGGGTCATGGCACTGATCGTGCCGCGAACCGACCCCGTTGGGCGAAGTCGAATCGTGTCGTCCGCCAGGCCGTTCGTCAGAGAAAACGAAAATAGGGCCACGATGGCCACTGCCTGTAAAACGAGGCGCCGAATTCTTGCCGTGCGTCTGGGTTCCGGAGATTCTCGATCTGGCGGCTGCGATATCATGGTTTATCTCAAATCTGCAAATGACGGCAGTGACTGCAAACTTCGCTTTTGAAAATCAAAGTTCGTTACGGTGTACTGGCGGTCTCAGCATCTGGCTTGTTGCTTTTTCCTGGTGCAGGTGGCGACTTACGCGGAGGGATGCCGGTCTGCGGCTGTCCTAACTCCTTTTGGATATTGCGCAGGAGCTTGTCGTACTTCTTAGGCCAGTCACCCCCACCCAAGTCAGGGTGAAGTTGAACCGTGAGCATGACGGCCGCTTCGGCCTTTTTGAGCGACGCCGCCTTCTCGGAACCTTCTTGAGCCAGTGCCGATAGCAAGTAGCACTTTGCCAGGTTGTAGCTTGCCTCGTGATAGACGTCCTGGAATCGTTTGTCGCGCTGTGTCAAAGCCGCAATACGAGCCCAGCCCCAAAGAACGTTGTATTCCTGCCCTTTGGGGTCTTTCTCTTTGCGCCCGCCTTCGATGGCGAGCTTGAGCGTCGCCGGATTGTCGCGACCCCACTCCTGGTACGCGTACGCCGCCTCGCGTTGACCGTCGAGAAGTTTAGGCTGCACCTTGAGGATATCGACCAATTGGTCGATGGCCTCTTTGAAATGGCCGCCATGACGCGCGCTCTTGGCCATGCGCACTTTCACGGCCAAGACTGCTTGCGGCGTGGCAAACTGTGGGTCGGCTTTGACGGCCGCCAGGATTTTCTCATTGGCGTGCGCGGCTTTCTCGTAGAAGGCGCGTGACTGAGCCGTTGTCGACGCATCGTCCGACTCGTGGCCCGCGCCTAGTCGCCCGTACGTCTCGGCGACCCAATTCAGCGAATTGAAGTTATTGCCATGTTCCTTGCTGACAATTCGGTCCAGAAACAGCTCAAAGCCCCGCGACACGGCTTGCAGATCGTCGGTTCGATTCTCTTTTCTTAAGGCGGCGACATGGTTTTCCAGTTCCAATCCCAGTGCGCGGTAGATCGCGATCAGCGTTTGATTTGCCTTCTCGTCGCCGCTGGCGCCGATGTACGCCTCGAGCGCATTCATCACTTTTTCGGCCTTGTCGAGCTGCTGTGTCGCCACGTATGCCCGCAGGGCTGCTTTGCACGCTTCGGCGGCAAAAGTGCCTTCGGCGGCAATTGGGCTCTTCGCTTCGACCAACGCCAATGGTCCGATTCGCGGATCTTCGAGCAATTTCACAGCGTCGGCCGCGCGACCTGATTCGATGTAGATCTGCGACAGGGAGAGCGCCGCGGCAGCCATTGTAAAGTTCACGCCGGTGGCCTCGGCAGACTTCGTGATGCGCTCGACGCCACGGGCCAGCGTCTCTTGCGCCTGTTGGCGGATATTGTCGATATCGGGCTGCGGAGGCCGCGACTCGTCGGGCTGTCGCGAGGCCACCAGCGCCGCGATCCAGAGTGCCTGACCGGCTTTCAACTCGGCCTCGCCACGGCGCGGAGACTGCTCAGGAATCTTGGCCAGATAGGCCAGTACTTGATCGACATCGTGTTCGTTCGTGGCGATGATCATCAGCGTCATCCAGGCCTCGTCGGCCTCGGCATCGCCGGCGAAACGGCGGGTAATGTAGTCCGCCAGGTTCTCCATTCTTCGCTTCTGACTCGCGCGCTCGTCGGGAGGGGTGGCATTGTAGATTTGCAAATGCGACAGCAGCGCGATCTTTGCCGCCTGCCGCGCGCCACTGCTATTGGGGCGCCGCTTGGCGAGGAACTCGCCTAACACCGCCGCATCGAAATAATCCCCTGCTTGGTACGCCAGGTAGCAAAGGTAGTAGCGGGCGTTGTCGATATCGTCAGCCGCGGTGGAGCGCTCGCGCAAATCAAGGGCCAGGCGAAATAGCTCACGGGCCTTCTCACGGGCTTCCATGCTCTCTTTTTCGTACGTCGGTACATTGGCCTCGTCCTTCACGGAGGGCGCCATCCTGATCTGCGTCTGCTTGGCTTGCATCAGCTCGAGCGATGCCCTGGCCTGCTCGTTGGCCTCGGCGAAATTCTCTGGGGGCTTCTCATCCCCTTCAGCCAAGCCGGCCAGCCGTTGGTAAAGTTGCTTGGCCTCGTCCTGATATTCACCCGGAGTCGCGGCGGCCTCCTTAGCCTGTTTGCGGGCATCGCGCAACTCTTGTTTCTTTCGGTCATCCTCTTTGTTGCCGAGCGCAACGGCGTGTTTTTCTAGGGCGAGCGCGGTGTAGTAGCGAATGGCGAGCCAATCGGCGGTGCGCGTGTCGACTCCGCGCGCGGGCTTGCCCACCAATTCCATGCCTCTTTGCGCCGCTGTCTCGTAGTTTTTCTCAGCGTCGCTGGTCCAGGCTTGCATGGCCAGGTGCAGGGCGTGGGTCTTTAAGCGACGCAGTTCTTCCGGCTCGTCGGGCTGGGACAGGACCTCGGTGAAGGCACCTAACGCGCGCTTGGTGTCTCCCAAATCGAGGAAGCATCGCCCTTGACTCGTAGCCGCCAACAAGCCGAGAAGCTGCGCGCGATGCTTTTCGTGCAAGTCGCCAAACTTGGCAGCAGCCGCTTCGAGTTGCTTCTTGCGCTCGGGGGAATCTGCCGGATAGGCCTTCGACGATTCATAGATCGCTTGTGCGGCGAAGAGCCGTGCTCGTCTTAGGTCAACGCGCGCCGACTGTCGGGCCTCGGTCTGCGAAGAGCTTTGCTTTTCACCTGGTTTGGGGAGTGCCTTGAAATGCTCCTCGAACTTCTGCTCGGCCGAAGTAAACACCTGTTGAGCCTCGGCGAACATTTGCCGTGCCTCGTCCGTGAGGGCAGCTTTTTGGGACGCGTACTTGGGAAGACCCGCCCGATGCAGCAACATCTTGGCCCGTTCGACCAGCACGTTGCCCAGTTGGCTCTCGGCGTCCGCCTTCAACCCCGCATCGCTCGAGCTCTTGATGAACTCGCCGAGTTTATCACGGGCCGCATTGAGGTAGCGCGATTTCTGGTCGGCGTCGCGGTCGGCGACGGCAGCCGCAATAAGCGTCGTCCCCTCTTCGTACGAAATACGGCTCTTGAACTCGTCCGGAATGTGCGGATCGGTCCGCAGACGCGCCAGGTATTCCAAAGTCACGTCGAAGTAACCACGATCACGCAACGCTTCCAAGAAACGCTCGTAGTCGTCGGCGGCGCGCAAGGTAGGAGGCGCACAAACTAGAATCGCCAACGCGCCGGCCAAGGGCAACAATCGCGACGATAGCAACCGTTTCGACCCACTCATCTCGTGCATTCCAGGGATCTACGGGCGTGCGGCCGGATCAGTGACAGCGCAACGAGCACTTCCGGCCAGCCCCAGTGGGCATGAACCGGAGATTCCTGAACGGAGCAATTGTTCTGATGCGAGCTGTTGACGCGATGCGTCCAGGCAAAATCCAAGCGGGTTCCGGGGCCGCTTACCGTCGCCAAGGCCTTATCTATTCCAGGTTATAGACTTCCGCGCAGGGAGGCAAGCAATTGCGATGGTTCGACGGCAAGGGCCATAGGGTCCTCGTGCCGCGGCCTCCTGGAAATCGTTACGACCGCCCTGATCGGCTTGTTTTCCTCGATTTCATCCCATTTATGAAGTACCTCTCGCGGGCGGGGCCGGACACTATGAAAACTCGGTAATGTTGCAGAGACACTCCTGGCGCGCGTCTTGGATGCAGGACAAATCCCAGGTCGCAGAATGTCGATGTCGGCAATTACAATTAGATGTCGGCAATTAATGGAACCGACCGCGCGAATCAACTCTCTTTTCGTTACGCGTGCGCATCGGGGCGTGCCAATATCCTCGATTCGCTGTTGCGACGGGCCGCCCCGTGGTTCGGCTGCGTGCCGCCAGGTATCAAGAAACCGCGACTGCATCGTGTGATATGTCGCGGAGGCCATCCGCGCGGCGCGGCACTTGACTTGAGTCTCGACAGCAGGATACTCACGTTGATCCGCCTGCCAGAGTCTCACTGGCATTCAGCCCATTGCGAGAGGCTGCGGATGGTAGGTCAGCAGTATCCAGCGAGGAAGATTTCATGCGCCGTGCCAAAATCAGCATTGTGGGGGCGGGCAACGTGGGAGCGACAACCGCCCACTGGTGTGCCGCCGCCGAGTTGGGAGATATCGTGCTATTGGATATTCCCGATCTCGAAGGAATAGCCAAGGGCAAGTCGCTCGACCTTTACCAAGCGTCGCCGATCGTGGGATTCGACGCCAACATCACCGGCACGGCCGACTACAAGGATACCGCTGACAGCGACGTCGTCGTGATTACCGCGGGAATCGCCCGCAAGCCAGGCATGAGCCGCGACGACCTCCTGTCAACCAATGCCCGCATCGTGGGGAGCGTGGCCGAGCAGGTCAAGCGCACTAGTCCCGGGGCCATCGTGGTGGTCGTCAGCAACCCACTCGATGCAATGGTGCAGCGTGCGTTTGAAGTAACCGGATTTCCACACCAGCGCGTTGTCGGCCAGGCAGGCGTTCTCGACACCGCACGGTATCGGGCATTTCTGGCGATGGAGTTAGGCGTTAGCGTAGAAGACATTTCCGCGCTGTTGATGGGGGGACACGGCGACACGATGGTCCCCATGCCAAGTTGCACGTCGGTCGGCGGCATTCCGGTGACGCAACTGATCGACGCCAAGCGATTGGACGAGATTGTTACCCGCACCCGCAATGGCGGAGCCGAAATCGTCGGACTGTTGAAGACGGGCAGCGCGTACTATGCTCCAGCGGCAGCCACGGCGCAAATGTGTGAAGCCATCGTCCGCGACAAGAAGCGGCTGATTCCCTGCGCCGCCTATTGCGACAAGGAATACGGCGTCGGCGGATACTACGTTGGCGTGCCGGTTATTTTGGGCAGCAAAGGCGTCGAGCGAATCATTCAATTGCCGCTGTCGGCGGAAGAGTCGGCAAATTTCCGCAAAAGCGTCGACGCCGTCAAGGAGTTGGTCGCTGCCATGGCCAAACTGACAGGTTGATATTCTACGCGGTGGCAACCTTCGGTGGCTTTCCTCTGCGAGTTGCGATGTCACGATCGCAATTCAGCAGCGAGCGACAGCAGTGCTATCGTCTGCACGACCGGTATTGTTTTGTTACGCGTTTGCCCTGACCGTGCTGGAGTGCCAAGAATTTACGTTTCTCTCGGCGATTCGCACGGCTGGACGCGCCCACAAAAAGGCATCGAACCAATTCGTTTTGAGCGGTGATTATTCGTCGTTCGTGACATGCGTAACGTTGACATGCAAGGGCAAATTGAAGTAGAGTCCGGTGCCGGCGATTCGCGGCGCGACTGAAAGCGTCTTTTGAAGGGGTCGAGGGACGATAGCGGGGAAAACACACAGCGCGACGCGTGCAGACGAGAAAAAGAAGGCAGCATCTGTCGAAGGCAGTAGTGTTGGAAAACAGCGGCCGTTGCTTTGTTGGGGAAAACGAAACTCTGCCATCACCGTACCCTTTCGTCCCTATGCGGCGAATCGCCGTGGCCAGGGGACGCACGTCGAGGCGGTCAACGCGGGTCACGCGAACGTGTACGAGATGAATTCTTCATTCCGGCATCCGCGCTCCCACACCCTGAAGCAGTTCATTCTGCTCGGAAAGTCATGTTGGTCCTGAGCGATAATGCCTTGGGCTTGCTGCCGACAAAAATAACGTGAAGTCGGTCGCCAGAGGCCTGGCATACCCACTCAATAATTCCTCTTATAGCGAGTAGCGCATTCCATGATGAACCGCCTTGGGGTTCGAGGTGCGTCGACCGAAATAGCACCCTACTTCGCACAGCCGGCTAGCTCGCATGTCGAGGCCGCCTCGTTTACGAGTGCGCGAACCGCGAGTGAGCAACCGCTGGCAATGTTCGCACCGGTCCACTACGAGTCGAACTATGCTTACCCACTCGTAGTTTGGTTGCACGGGCCGGGCGACGATGAGAACCAACTAAAGCGCATCATGCCGTTGATGAGCCTGCGGAATTACGTAGGGGTCGCCATCCGCGGAACGGCACCCTACGCAAGTTCGAATGGGAAGCCGGGCTATGCTTGGGCGCAGTCCCAGCCGCACGTGGCGCTCGCCGAGCAGCGCGTCGCCGAGGCGATGCAAACCGCCCAGTCGCGGCTGAACATCTGTTCGAGACGCATTTTTGTGGCCGGCTTCGATTGTGGCGGCACCATGGCCCTGCGACTGGCACTGGCACATCCCACGCGGTTTGCCGGCGCGCTATCCGTCGGCGGGGAGTTTCCGGTCGGTGGCGCACCGCTGGCGCGTTTGTCTGAGGCCCGCGAAGTGCCAGTATTTCTGGCCTGCGGACGGGATAGCCAGAGATACCCGACGGCGATCGTTTGCGACAACCTCAAGCTGCTGCATTCGGCCGGTATCAACCTCACGCTTCGCCAATATCCTGGTGGTCATGAAGTTGCCCCCGGAATGCTGACGGACATGGATCGCTGGATTATGGAAATCGTGACCGGCACTTCAGCGACTCCGCGCAATGGTCGCCGGGGCGAAAACTGAGCGCCGCGGTGCGGCTAAGTTTGAGCGCCGCTCTGGGCCCTTTCAGATGCCATTGTCTGGCTCCGCAGGTCAAGACCGCGATGCTTCGCGGGAAGGCCGTGGAATCTAGCTCGGTATTGTCCTCAACTGTCAGCGAGCACGAGGCGCCGTAGTCTACCCATCTCTCCTGGTGCGCCGCTGCTGCGGGCAACTGATCTGGCCCCAATAGCTCCGATGCGGTACACCCATCACCCACGACCGCAGAGCCACGGCCGGTCGTGGAACGGAAGCCGGATGTCGTGGCGGCCACCGCACGGGGCGTCGCGCGCCATAGCGCACGATTCGACGCCAGAAATCGGGCCGGGCGCGCGGCAGTTTGCCTGTACGTTTTGTCTGAAAATCCGCCCCGCGCTGCCCCCGGTGTCGAACATACACCATGTTTTCATCTCTTCGAGCCACCATCGCCACCGACCCGGACGCCAACGAGCCGCCCCGGTTCGACGACTGGTTGTCCACGCCCGAGCCGCAACGACGCCATCTGCCTTGGAATATCGGCTTGGTATTGCTACTGGTTGTGGCGTGCTTCGTTCCGCGAGCGTTGATGGCGTGGCGCATCAACACAATCTGCGTCGACGGCGTCGTCTATTTCCGGCTGGCCAACGATCTCGAGAATCGTCAAGTCGCGGCGGATGATGGTGGTCGCCTGCAATCCGGAACCTATCCTATGGCGCTGGCCAGCTTGCACCGGCTGGGCTTCGATTGGGAGACCGCCGCGGAATTTTACGGCGTGCTATTGTCCACGCTCGCGGTGTTGCCGCTATTTGGCTGGGTTCGACGACAGTTCGACGAGCGCGTGGCGACGGTCGCCTGTTTGTTATATGCCTTCCACCCGAAGCTGATCGAGTGGAGCCCCGAGGCTGTACGAGAACCGTCGTTCTGGTTCTTCTTTTTGCTCGCGCTGTACTTGATGTGGCGTGCCGCGGTCGAAGTCGATTGGCGCTGGTTCATCGCCGGCGGTGCCGTAGTTGCCTTGACTTGCCTAACGCGCTTTGAGGGATGGTTCCTGCTGTTTCCCCTGGTGGGTTGGACAGCCTTACGATTTTTCCGACTGCGCGTGGGCCGCTGGCGGCTCGTCAGTGGTTTCATTGGCGGCGTTGTGACATTGCCGCTGGTATTCTTTGTATTCGGCCAGTTATTGCCGGGCAACAACAATTGGGACCATCTTCGCATCGAGCCTATGCAGCGTGCGGGAACGTGGCTGCTATCCTGGAGCGAATACCTTGCAGAAGCGCCGGAGCCGCCTCCCTCCCCCCAACCGGCCGTCACGCCCGGCGGTCCACCACCCGCTGCACCGGCCACCTTCGGCGAAACGTCCTCAATGTTCGTGCGCATAGCCGAGAGAGGGTTGACGCCGCTCTTTGGCATTTTCATGTTGGGCGGTTTGCTGGCCAGTCCGCGACTCTTTTATCGCAGCGAGAACTGGCCGATCCTGCTGATCGCGCTGGCCGTCGCCGCTGGCATTTGGATCCACCTGTGGTACGCGCATCAAGCGAGCAGCCGCTACGTTCTGACAATCGTGCTCGTCACCATGCAAGGAGCGGCGATCGGCGTGCTTGAGTTTGGCCGACTGGCGGGCAGGTGGCTGTCGGAGCGATGGCCTCGAGCGCAGTTGATGGCGACCGTCGGAGCGTTGGTGGTCGTGGCCGCGGTTGGCACGGTCGATGCCGTCTCGAGTGATTTCCGCAGCCGAGCTGCTCTGGCGAGCCTCGGAAGATGGATTCATGACCAGTACCCGCGAGCGCCTCTGATCGTGGGATCCGAGAACCAGTTAATGCTGGTGGGCTACTACGCCCAAGGATCAGCGTTTTTCTTTCCTCCCGAGCTTGCGGGCGACGCGTTGGCGGGCTGGGTCGAACAGGTGAAGCCAGATGCGGTCGTCATCTCGAAGCGACGACAGACGCCTGCAGAGTACCAAGCGATCATCGACCGCTGCGAGCAGCTTGGCCTCGCGGTGGTTGAGGAAAATCAGATCGCCACACCAACAAAAAATATCCTCGTGCTCGCGCGCGTGCAGTCTGAGCCGGAGCACATTCGTCAGGCAGCGTTTACCTCGGCAACCAAGCCCTAGTCACAGCTTAGCTCCCGTCCACGACCAATCAGACACAATCACGTGTTGCCCCCGCTGATATGTTCCTATCCGTTGTCGCCGACAAAACTGTCGCGTTCGCATTTCTTGCCGCCCTGTTGGCCGCGCTGGCTTTGACTCCGATCGCGCGCGCCGTGGCGCGCCGATTGAAGGTTGTTGATGTGCCCGACGGCGCCCGCAAATGCCACGACCGCCCGGTGCCGTTGTGGGGCGGGATCGCGGTGTATCTCGCGATCGCAGTCGGTGTGCTGGTGGCTCGCTATGGACCCGTCGACAGCGCCGCCTTTGATCAATTCTCGACAACTGTAATCCTGGCCTGCGGCCTGGTTTGTCTGGTAGGGTGCATCGATGACAGCCACGACCTCCCGGCACGATTTAAGCTCATGCTGCAGGTTGGCTCGGTGATGCCTGTTGTTCTGGCAGGATACTACTTCGATCGCGTGGTGGCGTTTGGCTATCCGATCGATCTTGGTTGGCTGGGCATCCCGCTGACGATTCTGTGGTTGGTCGGCTGCATCAACGCTCTGAACTTGCTCGACGGATTAGACGGGCTGGCGTCGGTCGTAGGAATCTCGGCCTCATTGATGATGGCTATTATCGCCACCAATTCTGGACATCCTCACGTCGGCATCGTAGCGCTGTTGGCGGCAGGGTCGTTGGCGGGATTTCTTGTCTACAACCTGCCCCCTGCAAGCATCTTCTTAGGTGATTCCGGCAGTATGGTCATCGGTCTATTGGTAGGCATGATCAGCATTCAAGGCGCGCTGAAGACCAGCGCCACACTGTCAATCGCGGTGCCTGCCGTTGTCATGAGCATACCCATGCTGGACACGGTGTTCGCCATTGTGCGCCGCAAGCTTTCTGGCCAACGTTTCGACACGGCGGACCGCGGTCATATACATCATCGCTTGCTAGAACGCGGCCTCACGAAATGGCAGGCGTTGTGCATTATCGGCGCCTTATGCCTGACCACCGGTGCGGCGGCCACCGCCGCGACGATCTTTCGCTTCGAGTGGGTGGGCTGGATCACTGCCATCGCCCTTATTGTCTTGTTGGTCCGAACGCGCTCTTTTGGACATCATGAAGTCGCGCTGGCCAAACAGCATTGCAGCGCCGTGTTAGCCCGCTGGTCCGCCACTATCGCCGAGAGCACGACACGCTGGACTCGCGCCCACCCTCAGGCAACCTGGCAGCGCGCATGGCACGAGCTTCTGCACGACGAAATTATGAGCCAGGCGGCGGGCTTCGAGCTACTGTTGGCAACCCGCGCGGAACAGGCCCGTTATTCGTGGCGCAACCCCATGGCAATCGCGCCAACGCACGCGCAGCTGCCGCTTGCCCTGACATTTACGCAACCTAACGGAACAATGTGCCAGCTCCAATTGCTCGGACTACGGCCGGCCAGCGAAACGCACGACGTATTGCCGCGGGTCACGGCTTTGCTCAA
The DNA here is from genome assembly GCA_036490175.1 of Pirellulales bacterium. Lineage (NCBI taxonomy): Bacteria > Pseudomonadati > Planctomycetota > Planctomycetia > Pirellulales > Pirellulales bacterium. The sequence goes on from DASXEJ010000137.1 coordinate 19,665, forward strand.
CGCCTTGGTCCAGACATGGCAACCGACCGATGAAGCATTGATGCCACCTGCCGGTGTCGAATGCCACCGCATCGTGGTCGACTCCTGGCGCCGCGCCGCTTAAAGCCACGACGGGATGCCAACCAATGCCGGTATCAATTACGTCGCGGTACTCTTCGCGACCCATTGCAGGCGAGCTACCAGTCCCTATGGAAGCAACGGCACGGCGTCAGCGTTTACGACAAAGCGGATGCCATCACGACCGTCGCATAGAATCTCGCTCGGGCTGGCCTCGATTGGCCTGGACCGAAGTTTGGACAAATCGCGAGCTGCTCGGTTTTTTCGTATGGCGAGACGTTAAGGTTCGCTACAAGCAGACTCTACTCGGTGTCATCTGGGCGGTGTTGCAACCGCTGACGACAATGATCGTTTTCAGTGTTATCTTCGGGCGACTCGCGCAGCTGGATTCCGAGGGCGTTGCTTATCCCGCATTCAGTCTGGCCGGACTATTGCCCTGGCTGCTTTTCTCGGGCGGAGTGACATTGGCGGCCAGCTCGCTGGTCGGCAATGTGAATCTGCTAACCAAGGTTTATTTTCCGCGCATTTTGCTGCCACTATCAAATGTGATTTCCGCGCTACTCGATTTCGCCGTGTCGCTCGCCCTGCTGTTCGCGGTCCTCGGCTGGTTTGATATCTGGCCGACCTGGCGCATGATGCTATTGCCGGCGTCGATCGCGCTGGCCTTGATCACGGCGGCCGGCGCGGGCCTGTGGTTGGCAGCGCTCAACGCCCAATATCGTGATATTCGGCATGCCCTGCCCTTCGTCATGCAAATCTGGATGTATGCGACACCAATCGTCTATTCGTTGAGTATCGTGCCCGAGCCCTGGCGCCCGTTGGTGGCGATCAATCCACTGGTCACCGTCGTCGAGTCATTTCGGTTTATCATGCTCGGTACGAACGGACTGTCGGTGGGTCTGGTCGCAGTCTCCTGTGTATCGGCACTAGCACTGCTCCTGAGCGGCACCTGGTACTTCCGCTCTATGGAGCGTCTGATGGCCGACACGATTTGAAGTGTTCCGCAAAAGAGTTTTGACAATATAAGTTTTCGGGTGAGGGAGCGACGCCGGCGCCTGGCGTGGGCATAGATCCTTAATGGTCATCGTCTTACCCGCCATTTGACTTCGGCGTTCCGAAACTTTGATGCAGCGTCGTCGAACAGGAAATGTAAAATGCCCGAGACGGCGATAAGCATCCGAAATCTTGCCAAACGTTATCGCTGCTCGCCCGGCGCACGTCGACATATGACATTACGCGACCGGTTGACGTCGAGCATGACGCGAGCCTGGCGCCGCGTTACCCCTCAGCCCGGCCAGGACAAGTTGCAGCCATCGGACGGATTTTGGGCTTTGCGAAATCTTTCCCTCGACGTGGCGGCCGGCGAAGTCTTGGGGGTTATTGGGCACAATGGGTCCGGCAAGAGCACGCTGCTTAAAATTCTGGCGCGCATTACCGAGCCGTCGCAGGGCTACGCCATCGTGCGGGGACGCGTCGGCGCTCTCTTGGAAATTGGCACAGGGTTCCATATGGAGCTCACCGGCCGCGAGAATGTCTACCTCAGCGGCGCCATCCTGGGAATGCGCCGTGCGGAAATCCGCGGCAAATTCGCCGCTATCGTAGCGATGGCTGGTGTCGAAGACTTTCTCGAGATACCTGTCAAACGCTACTCGACCGGCATGTACCTGCGACTGGCATTCTCGGTTGCCGCGCATTTGGACAGCGACATCTTGCTATTGGACGAAGTATTGGCGGTCGGTGACATCGCGTTTCAATGCACGTGCCAGGACAAAATTCGCGAGTTGGCAAATGAGGGGCGAACGATTGTCCTCGTCTCGCATGATCTGACTAGCGTGCGGGCGCTGTGCGACCGTGTCTTGCTGCTCGAGGCCGGACAGGCTGCGGCACTCGGCTCGGCCGCACATGTCATCGATGGGGAAACGTCAGCGGCCGCTTAAGTCCGCCCGCCCATCGTGCTGACTCCATCTTCAAAACGGCCCCTCTCTCAGGCGATCGCGGGGGTAACCGGCTCCGGCCACCGTCGGCATAATTGCTACTGCCGGGACAACCTAGCCAAACTATGGTTCTTGCCTGGAGAGCCCATACCCATGGCTTCTGACAACCGGGCCGCCATTACAACACAGCCGGCGTTGACCATTCTTCCAGTAGTGGCTACTTTACGCCCCGCGATTCGACCGTCGGCCGTGCCGTGGCCGCGTTATAAGTCGCCTGTTGAAGGAAGAGTCTATGTCTTTGCCACTGTCGGCCGACATTGTCACAAGCAAGCGGTATGTGGTTACTCCGTCTCCTGGCGCGCGAAGACCATCGACAATGATATCGGCTATCGTGGACCTAGACGTAGGGGTGATCTACTCCGGCGAGCAGAATTACATGCTGCCGCTGGTGAAATCGTTGGCCGGTTCGGCCGACGGGCTGACGCTCCGCTTGATCCTCGTCGACAATGCTTCGCCCGAGGGCGTGGCAAGCTACGCCGACTATTGCCCGCGCACCAAGATCGTTGCCAACGCTGAACGTCTTGGCTATGCGGCGAATCTGAATCGCATCCTGGCGGCGAGCGATGCTCGCTATACGCTGCTACTCAACACCGACATGTATTTCGATGTCGGCGAGCAGTGCATCGCCAAGATGGTCAAATTCATGGATGACAACAGCGGCTGCGGAATCAGCATCTGCAGAATCTATCATCCCGACGGCACATACGGATATCCAGCGCGACGATTTCCCACCTGGCGCGCCATTGCCGCGCGTCGGCTGGGCCTGGCAAGGTTTTATGCTGGCGAGCTACGGGATCACCTCTATCAAGATTCAGACACAAAGACCAGCTTCGACTGCGATTGGATTAGCGGCTGTTTTATGCTTGTTCGACGCGATGCCATGCGTGACGTGGGCCGGTTCGATGAAGGTTACGCGAAGTATTTCGAGGACGTCGACATGTGCCTGCGCATGGCCCGCGCCGGCTGGCAGGTCAAGTTTCACGGGCAGACGTATTGCTACCACTTCGAGCAGCGTGCCAGTCGCCGCACCTTATCGCGCGACGCCTGGTGGCACGCCCGGTCGTATTTGCGGTGGTTGACGAAGTGGAGGCTTAGCGTGCCATCAAACGCGCCGAACAACGCATCGCGCGCGAAGGCGATGCTGACGGCAGCCCGATCTTTGCGACACGATCCCTCTCACGCGAATCCCGGCCAGCCACCGAAGGGCGCCACCGAGTCGCGGACCGCGCGGCGTCCTGACGGACGACGTTAAATTTTGCCTCGGGACTCGTCACGTTCAAACTGGGCTTGTACGGGCGCTTGAGCTTACGCCTTATCCTCGGGCGTTACTCCCAGAACGATGTCGAATCGCGCGGCCAGCTCGCCGATGCGCGAGTTCGGAATCGGCGAGAAATCGATGATGATCGAGTCTCGTAGTTGCTGGTCGCGAATTCCTTTGAGAACGGCGTCGCGCTCGTTGCCCGGCTCGCCTTTGATGTAACACTGCGTCGTAAACTTGTCGCGCCCCTTCGTTTTGACGGCGAAGTGAATGTGCGGCGTCCGCCCGGGGTAGGGCACCGGCTTGACCGTGCGAAAGCAGTAGTCGCCCGTTGAGCCAGTGAGGAATCGACCAAAGCCCTGAAAGTTACCGTCGTGCGCGTCGCGATTGCCGCTGCGCGAATGAATGTAGGCGCCGTGGCTGTCGACTTGCCAAATCTCGACCAGCGCGTTGCGGATCGGCTCGCCGTCCGCGTCAAGGATGCGGCCGCTGAGGTAAGTGATCTCCCCGACGGCGGGGGTAATCCCCTCGTTAATAATCAATAGATCATTGTCGGTGTCCAGCGGAAGCTTATCAGGATAAAACGGCCCTTCGGTTTGACGCGGCGTCAAAGTCAGTTCTTCGGCCAGGGCACCGCGTACGGTAAAGAGAGCGGCGCTCGCAGCGACGCTTCCCAGGAAACGGCGTCGCGTGAACGATGATATTCCGATTGGCATACCCTGAGTCCTCCCATTGAGAAAGGTTCCTGCGCCGTGCCGTCCGGCAGGAGTTGGCACCTCGCGTGGAATTATAACACGATCCATACGGTACTGCGTGCATGCGTTAAACAGCTTGCATTTTGACGAGAAAGGCGCGTCACGCTCGATCGATTCGTGCCCTCGCAACTTGGATATCGCCGCCTGGCTTAAAACGTCTGCTAGGGACCGCATGTAACCGGCCCTAGCGCCGCTGACGTTCGAACTTCACAATTCGGGCGCGATCGTTCGCCTTACCATGACCCTGTCTAACGGTCTCACGGCAGGGCATCCATCTCTACTTGGGTAGCACGCCAGAACACGCCACGTGTACGTTATCTCGACAAGCCAATAGCGAGGAGCCATTTCGCGCCGGGGGCTCGAATAATGGCGGCGAGGGGCACCCCAAGTCGATGCGATTATGTGCCCGACGGAAGCTTACTTTCTTGGCTCTCCCTCGGCATGAACATGGGGCGACGCCACAGCAATACAGCGGCGATCTACAAGTTAAGTTGCCGCCGGGCGAGAAAAACGCCGCGCGATCCAGCTAGAAATTGTTCCGATGCACGACAACTGAAAAACTAGCTGTTCATTCCTTGCCGCGGCCGGATGCAAGGTAATCCTGCCTACCCCCAATGGGCTACGGACAACGAGGAATGACCGCTGGCAAACCCTAACCCCTGGCTGTTTTATGACGAATTATTTGCCCCGGGCGGAGGCGGCATTTAGAATGGAGTTTCTCTTCGCGCGGAGCAAAAACCCAAAAAGCGATTCTCGCTCAGGCACTGCCATTTGGCGGTGGTCGGTCGAGGTTGCTTTACGTACCATCGGGTCATTGACTTAGCAGGGTGCATCTCGAGTCGGAGGCTGCGTTGTAGGCATGAGTGTTTATCCCACGTCGGAACGTCATTTGTGGAAAGCTCTTCAACCGTACGGTCTTGCTATCCTGAGTCTTGCCGTTGCGACTCTCGTGCGGTTGGCGCTGAACCCCCTGCTGGGTGATCGCCAGGCCTTTATGACGTACTTTGCGACACTCATCGTGGTGTCTGCAATAAGCGGTGTAGGACCTTCGCTGACCGTTCTATTTGGCAGCGTGCCGCTGGTTATGTGGTGCTTCTTTCCTCCGCACCGATCTCTTGCCGTCTCGGAAGCGCATAATCTTATCGCCATCGGGACTTTCGTAAGCTTGGGACTGCTGGTCGTGGTACTGGGCGGTATGCTTCGCCGTGCGCGGCATCAAGCAGAGGAAAGTGAGCAACTCTTCGATAGCAAGGCGCGCGAACTCGAACTGGATCGCGCCCGACTTCAACAGGAGCTTCTCCATCTAACAGACGAAATGCGCGGCGTGGATGCTCGCCGTGAGGATTTTCTCGCGCTTGTGGCCAATGAGTTACGTCGTCCGCTGGTGCCGATCGCCAGCGCAGCCTCCTTCCATAGCGTGGCGGCGACCGCGTCCGAAATGGAATCCGCAATGGACGTTGTCAAGCTAGAAACGACAAAGCTGGGTCGCCTGATCGATGATCTCTTAGATGCGTTCCGACACAATCAGGGAGCAATGCAGCTTCACAAAGTGCCGTTGGATTTGGCGCAGATTGCCAGTAAGGCGGTCGCAACGGTCCGCTCGGTGGCCGCGCAGTCAGGCCGTGAGCTGAACGTTTCGTTGGCCAAGGAGGCCATTCCGGTCAATGGCGATGCCGTCCGTTTAGAACGGGTCGTTTACAACCTGTTGATGAACGCCATTCGATCGACGAATCCGGGCGGTCAGATCTGGCTCACGGCCCTAGAGCGCGACGGTGCCGCAGTGCTGAAAGTCAAAGACACGGGCGTCGGCCTGACTGAGGATGCGATCCCGCGCGTCTTCAATCTGAATTCCCAACTGGACGGCTCGCTAGCTAGAGAGAGCGGAGGTCTGGGTATTAGTTTGACCGCCATCAAACCGATCGTCGACATGCACGGCGGCATGGTTTCGGTAAACAGCAACGGGCTGGGACAAGGCTGCGAGTTCGTCGTCTTTCTGCCGCTGGTGGATTCGGCAAAAACAACCGGCCCCGCTGCCGCACACGATTCGCCCGTCGCCAATCACGAAGTGGCTACTGCCCACGTCAACAAGGACGTGCCGCAGGCTTAGCGAGTCCCGAGCCACGATCTATCCCGGCGCGCGTTCGTGCCCTTTATAGAATACCTATTCGACGCGTATTCGCGCGAGCTTTTCGGGATTGCGGATAGCATAGCAGGTGACAATCCGGCCGTCGCAGATGTCGAATGTGAGCACGGTGACCACTTGGTAATCGGATAGTGCCATCAGGCCAGGCTGGCCATTGACGCGCACGCGACGCACCTCCATGCCCGGCGGTGCCTTCTTCGTCACGCCCAAGAAGAATCGCGCCACGCGGAGTGCGCCGCGAATAGGTGTGCGTGCGGCCGGCACCTTGCCCCCACCGTCGCTATAGACCACGGCGTCGGCCGCAAGTAATCCGATTAGGCCGTCGAGATCGCCGCTGGCGCAGGCGCTGAGAAAAGCGCTTGCGATACGTTCGGCGTCTTGTTGGTCGGCCACGAAGCGCGGCCGACGATCTCGAATGGATTCTTCAGCGCGATGCACAAGTTGCCGACAGTTGGGCTCCGACTTGTCGAGAACTTTGCCAATCTCGGGGTAGCCGAAATCAAAAACGCGTCGCAGCAAATAGGCCGCGCGCTCGACGGGAGACAGGCTTTCCAAGACTACCATAAAGGCGAGCGATACCGATTCCGCTGCTTCCAATGTCGCAGACGGGTCGCTTTGGCCTTCGTCGATCATCGGCTCGGGCAGCCAGGGCCCCACGTAGCTCTGCTGGCGCGCCTCGACGATGCGTCGCTGGTCGATGCACAACCGCACGACGATCGAGCTCAAATAGCCCCAGACCGACTTGACGTCGCTGCGATCCTCACGCGTCCAGCGCACGTACGCCTCTTGTAGGACGTCATCAGCGTCCGCCAGGGAGCCGAGCATGCGATAAGCCAACTGCGCCAATCGTGGCCGCTGCTCTTCGAATACCGTGCTACCGGCTGCCATCGAGTACATCCTCCCGTTGACTCGCAACAATCAAATGAGCATGTCGGTCGTCAAAGACCGCCAGCGCGCATCGCGCGGCTTGCTCGGCGCTGGCGGTCGCGGCATCGGCCAGCATGCCCTCGGGTCCAACCCAATCGCCAGCGACAAAAACGTTCGGCCAGCCGGCCAGTGATGGCTTCGGGCGCCCGGCAAGTCCTCCTTCGTCGGCGCGCGGCAGCGCATGAGCCACGGTCATTTTCGGCAAGAATCGCTTCGCGACGACGTGCGGTCGCCAGCCAGGTTGTACCGTGTCGAGCAGGTCCTCCAGTTCGGCCTCGATCGCAGCAGCGGGCTCGTCGGCGTCGGCCCGCAAGTATTTCATCAGATGCACAACGGCCGTTCCGTCAGCAGCGAGCCGCGCGGCGGCCGAATGCACCGAGAAGTAGGTTGGCAGGTCCAAACCGAGTGCAAAACGGTCGCCCGGGCGCGGCAGACGCGACAGCGCTATGTCGAGACATGCGGCCAGCACCGGTTCCTGATGAGACAACCACTCGCGTAGCGGACCATCGCTCGTCATTCCCAGCAACGAGCAGGCTGTATCTGGGGGAACCGCCAGAATCACCGATCCACCGCACAGCTCCGTGCCGTCGGTCAGATGTATCCGTACGGACGACGTCAGATTTTCAACCGTTCGCGCTCGGACGCTCGTTCGACACTCTGCACCGTGGTCGGCGGCAACCTTGCGCAGCCCGTCAATGAGAGTCTGCCAGCCACCATCGAGGTAGAGCACATTGTCGGCCAAGGCCATGCGGAGCTGATCGAGGGCGGCGCCGGCTGACAGTCGCTCTTGATCCGCCACGTAAGTACTGACGCGGAACAAAGCCCCCAGCAACAAGGCAAGATTTCCACGGCCAGCCGTCCGCTCGATCCAATCCTGGGCCGAAACGTGATCCAACAGACGCGTGTTGAGCCGCTTGATTGTGGTAAAGAGACGCGCCAGACTCATCTTCTCGCCCACCGAAAGCAGCGACGAGCAGACGAGCGACCGCAAACCGGACGGAATGCGAAAGGCGCCGCGCCGTGACACCACCAAGGGACGGCCCGGACTGGGAAAGTGCCCCGAGAACGGCACCCCCAGATCGTTGAAGAGCCGGCACGCATGGCCACCGGCATACAGGGCATGGGCTCCGAGATTAAAACGCACTCCCTCCATGACGTTCGTTGCGGCCCGTCCCCCAAAGTGCTGAGCCTGCTCCAGTACAACGATGGACCGGCCTGCCCGTGCTACTAGAGCGGCCGCCGTCATTCCGGCCAGACCGCCGCCGACGACAATGACATCTGCGTGCGTGGCGTCGCCACTGCGCGACGGTACCTGCGAGGCATGCATGACCGGGTCTTCCTATTTAGCGGTGAATTATACGGCTATAAGAGAGACGGGCCTGGGGGCCGTTTTGTGACAGGATGTTCCGAAGAGCGGGGCCGCTCGTCGAAAGCCGGCTTGAATAAGCGGACGATGACGCGCTGTACAGGCGACCTTGTCCGAATCGGTCGAAAAAAAAGCCCCCGGGCCGCAAGATGCGATCCGAGGGCTTAAGTGGCGGGGACAGGATTCGAACCTGCGACCTCGAGGTTATGAGCCTCGCGAGCTCCCGGGCTGCTCCACCCCGCGTCATGTTTTTTTGGTCGGCAAGCAGCTTGCCGCACGACTCTAGCTTATCGGC
>DASXEJ010000138.1 GCA_036490175.1 Pirellulales bacterium
TCGCCAAGATCGACGCCGTTGTAGATCGTCAGGCATTTTTCCGCAGGCAACCAGCCTTCGCGCACCGACAATTGGCGTTCCTCGTGGTTGACGAAGACGACGCGGTCGCAGCATGTTCCGGCCCAGCGTTCCAAGCGGCTATAGATCCAGCGTGCGCCTGGAGGACTGAATTCATGGAAGGCGAATCCATGCACGTGATGAATGACGTGTGGGACGCCCGCTCGGCAGGCGGCGGCGCGGCCGAGGATGCCAGGCTTCGACGAGTGGGTATGGACGATTTGAAACTGCTGACGGCGAAACAACTGATAGAGCGCGCGGTAGGCTCGCCAATCTTTGACGGGGCGAATCGGACGGCCGAGTGCCGGCACGGCGTGCCAGTGGATGCTGTGTCGCTCGAGCTCGTCGGTCAGAGGCCCCTGCCCTTGGCAGGCAACGTGGATTTCGTAGCGCGCTCGATCGAGTCGCTTGAAAATCTCCAGCATGGCGCGCTGCACCCCGCTGAGGATCGGCAGCATTTGCACGTGACAGATTCGGATCATGTTTTTGATGCCGGTACTTTGATTTGTGAAACGCCCGCAATAAATTCGGGCAGGATCGTCCCGGCGAAACGGCAAAGCGGTCATGCGACTTGCCGCTGGCTCGAGAGTTTGATCGGACCGCGGCGGTAAATGGTTCCTCCAGCCACTTCACTCCACAGTGCGAAGTGTTGCGACACCATTCGATCGAAGGAAAAGTGCTCGACGATATGGCGGCGGCAGCGCTGCTGAATTTTTTGTTGCTCGCCGGGCGCTTGCTGGAGCAGCTCGAGGCAAGCTTGAGCCAGCGCGGCCGCGTTGCGCGGAGGAACCACCCGGCCGGTGTCGCCAACCAATAGCGCCGAATCTCCCACGTCGGTCACGGCGCAGGGAACGCCGCAGGCCATGGCCTCGCCAACGACATTCGGCAGCGCTTCGGTCAACGACGATGAGACCTGCACGTCAAGACTGGCGGTGAGACGCGGCATGTCGGTCCGGGAACCGAGCAAGTGGCATTGCCCGGCGATCTGTTCGTGCTGGAGCCAGTCGATCAGTTGACGGTTGTCCTTGGTCACGCCGGTGCCGCAGAGCAAGAAATGGACGGTAGGCAGGCGGCGATGGATCGAACCGGCGGCGCGGGCGAAATTCTCGTGGTCCTTATCGGAGTGGAAACGGCCGAAAAGACCGACGAGGGGAACGTCACCGGCAAGGCCCAACTCGCGCCGAACTTCGGCCCGCGCTGCCGGGTCGGGGCGATAGACTGAGCCGTCGAAGCCATTATGGATGACGCGTGAGCGCCGGGTGTCGTAACCGGCCTGGGCGTGGCTTTGTTGGGCGGCATGCCCGACGTAGACCGTCTGTGTGGGAATCGAGTGCGACAGCCAGGCGGCGCACCAGTTGACCCAGCGGGTCGACCGCTTGGCGAGGCGCGCTTGCAAAGTGCTGTGCCGGATGTTCCAAACGACCGGCATTCCGGCCATGCGGGCCGCCAGGCCGCCGACCAGATTTGCATGATAGAGCCAGGTCACCACGACCGCAGGTTGGCGGCGAGCCAAATGTTTGGCCAACTTGACGACGGCACCGGGCTGGGGAAAGCGTCGCGACATGCCGAGCGATTGAACGTCGACGCCGCGCTCGATCAGTCTCGCTTTGAGCGCTCCGCCGTCGAGCAGCGTAACGACTGATGTGTTGGTCGTGGCCGGATCGATTTGAGCAAGCAGCGCGCAGAGCACGCGTTCGGCACCGCCGACGTCGAGACTGCCAATCACATGGGTGACGCGGAGACGTTTCATAATCCGCTGGATCGTGTGCGGTTGAAGCCGACAGGGTTTGACATGAACTGCGCTGCTTGCCACCCGCGCTTCAGGTGATGGTTGCCAGGGGACGGCTCCGCGCTGCGGGCCGGATATTGGTCGCAAACTGACGAGTCGGCGCCGCTCGAACGGCGCGTGTCGGCATGAGCGACCATAAAAACTGAAACTGCAGCCAGGCAAAAATGAATGACAGTTGGAATCGCTGCCGCGACCCGCGCAGGTCTTCGACGATCGCGTAGAAACTCAGTACCACCATGAGATAGATGATGAACAGCCGGAACATGCGGCTGGTCTGCCAGAGCTGCCAGGCCCCATACGCCGACGGCAGGAGAAAAACCAGGTGGAACCCGGAAGCGACTCCCAGCACCCAAAAGTCCTCGCGGATCTGCTGCCAAGGGTATGGGGATATCAGGATAACGCAAAAGCCGTAGACGAAGTTCCGCGCCTCGATCCCATCGCCCGCGTCGCCGATGGTCGGCACGGCAAAGTAGGTGGCGGCGCAGATGATCGGTACGAGGAGATACTTACGAGGATCGCGCCACTGCCAAAGGGTCCAAATGACGGTGGAAACAAGAATCAAAACTGGCAGATAGAAGCGAATCCAATAGAACAATTGCAGAATCACCGCGAATCCTATCACCGACCACCAATCGCGCAGCAGACAGAAACGAACTACGCAGTACATGCCGGCCACGGTCAACATTTGGACCAGGCAGTCTTTCAAATTGACAAACGATCCCCAGGTGATGATGTCCCAGTGCAGCAGATAGAACATTTGCAGGCCGATCTGGTAGTTGCGGGAAAACCCCAGCAGCCGTGCGATCCGCGCGATGAGGGATCCTGTCACGAATGTCAGCAACACATTCAAGAAAATGGCCGCATAGTAATGCTCGCCGAACAAATACATCGCGACCGTATTCCACCAGTAATAAAGCACGTGATGGCCCAGCGCTGTGGTGGTTAGCGCATCGATGCCATCGGCCGTGGCGAGAAGACTGATCGGGTTGAAACCCCCGCGCATCAGCGTCGACGAGTCGTTGAAATAACCCAAGTCGTCACCCATGCACCAACTGCCGTCGAAATACACGGCAAAGAACAAGAAGGTGATGCCGACCCGGACCAGCGCAACGGGGATAGCCAAGAGAGGTGGCAAATCGCGCCAAGCGATCAAGATCGCCAGCATCGCCACGATGCCGGCCTCGAAAACCAGATCGTTCGTAAAGCCTTCTGCCACGGACAATACGCCTTCGCTAGCGCAATTTTCGATTGCGACACTTGAGCCGCTCAAGACTGGGAGATGCGAGCGGGCGGAGTGTATTGGCGGGCGCCGGCGGGGTCAATTCCAGTCGCCCTCGACCGCCATGCGGTCTGCGGCTGGGGAGCAAGCTAAGTGCTTTTGGCTACAGTGCCTCGGTTGACCTGCGGTCCCCAGACCGCGGTCCCAGCGGCGTAGGCTGCCTGGCATGGCACCGGACCGCCAGGGGGCGCGTCGAAACCGACCAGATCGGACTCGAGGTTGTGATCCAGCTCAAGGCAGGCGAAGAGCTGCGAAGAGGCTGGATCGGCACCGCATGGAAGGTGGCTCAGCCGCCCGTGAAGGATCAGAGCCGCGAACCTGGTGGCAGCCTGCGCAGGTCGCGGCGCTGTCCAGCGCCGAACCGCGACGATGCCAGCACCGCCGAGCAGGCACAACATGGGCATGATGGGGTGCCGCATGCGGGCTTCGACAACGCCAGCCGACACGGCAAACAAATATCCGCCAATTCCCAATAGGGCCACCATTTCCCAAGGCCGATGTTTAACGCTCGCCGCCCAGCCCAGCGTCGACAAAAAGTACGTGATGGCGACCGAAATCCCCAACCCCAGGCTGGTATAGAACAGCGCGGGCGTTTGATCGGCCATCCGACGAACCGTCGTCAGAATCCCCTCGTCCGCCGGAAGCTGCGGGCGGGGCACAGGCGTGCGCAGAGCGAGCTGCAAGAAACTCGTCCCGCCAGGATTCAAAGCGATCATCAGCGCGTTGCGGATTTGTACCTTGGCCCAGTCGGGGAAATATTGGCGGATGAATCGTTTACCCTCACGGCCCATAAAGGCGTATCGTTCGGTCCGGCTGGCACCACGCAGTTCGGGATGGACCTGGTCTAACATTGCTCCGTTGGTGCCGCCGAATTCGTCCTGCACCGACTCCAGCGTTCGGCCAGTCCGCTGCGCGACTGCCCAGGCGGCCTGGTGAAAATATAAGTTGAAATCGCCGGACGCTGAAAACCCGGCATATTGAGTGGCGCGGTAATTTCGCACCTGCCAGGCGGCAAGCGGGAGGACGCAAGCAACCGCGAAAACTCCACAATGGACGAGTCGGAGCCGCGGCGCCCCAAGCCAAAGGGCTCTGGCCAACAGGCCCAGGGTCACGACGGCTGGCAGGTAATAACTCACCGGCCGAACGTATGTGGCCGCCGCCAGCAACAGGCCGCAGATCGAGAGATCGAGCACGGAATTGCTGGAAAAATAGCGAAGCAAATAACGCAAGGAGAGCACGAAAGCGAACGTAAAAAGAGTCTCGCTGAGCAGCGCCGAAGTAAAGGTAATCGAGAGCGGTTCGATCGCCATCAGCAATCCGGCGCCCAGGGCCGCCACCGAGTCGCCGAAGAGCTCCAGGGCCATCCGATAGACGACCCAGATCGTGGCCACGCTCAAGATCAGTTGGATGCAGAAGGTGACGAGCTCGACTTCGTGGGTGGCGATGCCCGGCAGCAAGAGGAGCGAATAGCCGGGCGTACGGAACAACTCGGGCTGATTTTCGACGTAGAACTGTCCCTGATGCAGCAAAG
>DASXEJ010000139.1 GCA_036490175.1 Pirellulales bacterium
GTCGGCCATCACTCGCACCCGCAGGTCCATCGAATAGGCTTGCATGGGAATCCTCCTCAAAAGAAGTACCCACATTCTGCCTAACATCACTCAGAAATCCAAAACTAAGCTAGCGTGCGAGCTAGCTTGGAAGCGCTCTAGTATTGATGTTTGGGCAAGGCATGATCGCTCGGAGTTATCGTGACCGGATCGCTTGGCAGAAGGCGTTGGATATCATAGAGACCGTTTATTTCCTTTCGGGCTCGTTTCCTATCCACTGCCTGCCGCCCACTACTGACGACTTTCCCGCAATGATTTGACGATGCCGCGCAGTTCTTCTAGCCGGCGATCGACTTCGTCGAGTTTTTCTTCGTAGTGCTTGTCGAGCCGCGCACGGCCGCGCTGGACTGCTGAATCGGCTTTGTCGATCGCGACATCAGCTTGTTCGATGGCAGCTTTTTCGGCCGCGCGATGCGCCTCACGGACCTTTTCCCGCGACTGGTGAACAATCTCGCGGGCTTGCTGCTCGGCTTCGTGGATGGCTTGGCGTCCCGCCTCGTCAAGGTCACGTCCGGTGGCACGAGCCGCCGACTCAGCGCCGACGGCGGCCTTCTTGGCGGCCGAGCGGGCAGCGTAAACATGCCCCGTAAGCTTTTCAGCATTCGGCACGTACATCATGACGTCTCCCAAGCCCGGGGGCAGCGGCATCGTCAGCCGGCCCAGCATCGGCTCGACGTGTGGGCGAATTTCTTCGGGCAGATTGTCGAGGTTTTCCTCGGTCGCTTCCCAGGTCGTTTCCGCTTGCTGCACCTTGATTTTGGCCGGATCCTTGCCGTGCTTGCTGATCGTGACGGTCATGTCGTCTGGTAACTCATGACGCTTCAACTGCACCGCCATGCGCGCCGGTAGCACGTGGCCCGGCCGGAAGATTCGCAAGTTGAAACGCTCGCCATTCGGGTCACGCCACAATTGTTGACCTGACTCGACCTCGCGCCGCTTCTCCGGCTTGACAGTGATTTCCTTGCGTTCCCCCCCGCGAATCAGCTTCAGTTTCAGCTCTTTGTCCTTGACCTTGCGCACGGCTTTGACCAGGTCGCGCGGGTTACCAAGCACTTCGTCTCCCGCCGCCAAGAGGACGTCATTCTGTTGCAGTGCCGCCTTGGCGGCGGGGCTGTCGACCACGACATCCATCACCACGACGCCTTCGACCTTGTCCAGCTTGAGCTCGTCGCGCAGCTCATCGCTAACGTCAGCACACTGCACGCCGAGCCAGTATTCGTCGTCGGCAGGCAGCGCACCGTGGATGTCCTCGGTCAGAAGAGTTTCAGCCTCGACGTTTCCGGGCGCAACATTTTCAATGTCCACGTTCTCTGACGAAAGCAACGTCTGTTGCCCAAACGCGGCGATTTTCGTCCCCACCAATAGTAGGGCGGACGCCGCCACCGTCGACAACACCCGCCATGAATGAATTCGCATCGCGGTCTCCTTTTTTGCCTGACAGGAATCGTCTGGTATTGATTGCGAACACGCTGTCGTGAGTATTACTGATAGGCCCGCATTCCGACGGGCGTGAACTCCACTTCATCCACCGGAACGATCAACTGTCGGCCGTCCTGCAGATCCAACGGCACGAATTGCCTGCGCTCGTCAACGTGATGACCCAATCGCTCGAGCGCATCGCGTAATTCGCGCGACACAACGGGCTCGGGCGCGTCGAGCCAATGATCGTCGCGGCCGGCACCTTCGATCACGGGGTACGAGATCTCCCGCTGGTCGTTCGGTCCGCCATCCATGATCAACGTCACCGTACCCCAGCGATCAGCAGACTCCGTGCCATCGCTGGCGATTCCTGGCGCGCGCGGCGAATCCGCCGAGGCAACCGCGACAATCGCAGGCGGATCGACTCTGGCGTCTTGGACGCTCGCAAATCCCGGGGAACGAATCATCCAACCCAACGAAAACGCCACCAAAAAGCAGGCGGCCATGGCCAAGGACAGCCCACCGCCGACCGACCACCACCGTCGTATCACCGCCGGCGGGACGACCGCACTTACGCGCTCCTGGGAAGAAATGGCGATAAGTGGACGAACAGACGAACGCGATTCTCCAGCGCCACGTTCGAGGGTGCGGGCCTCGTTCCGCCAGGTCTGAGCTTCGAGAAACGCTAGCGCGCAGCGGCGCCACGCGCCGGGCTGCCCGTCGAACGACACCAGCAATCGTCGTCGATTGACTTCGCTTAGTTCCCCGTCGACCAGCAAATCGAGCTGGTGCTGCTTGTCCGAAGTAAATTCCATATCAGTCTGACTCATATTTAGACCTCGATCACGTTCGTCGCAGCCAACTCGCCACGCAACCGCTGCCGGGCCCGATGCAATCGCGCCTCGACAGCGCTATGGCTGATCCCCAAATTGGCCGCGATGTCGTGGTAACTCCAATCCTCGGAATACTTAAGCAGCAAGATCTCGGCGTCACGCCGCGGCAATCTGGCCAAGGCCAATCGCACCAGCCGTCCGCGTTCGACGGCCAATAGCCATTGAAGCGGATCCATCGTGCGACGATCCACTTCGGTTGGCTGGGTCTGGCTGGAAAAGCGGTCGACGAGCTTACGGCGCCGGCCGTGCTTTCGGCGATAGATAAGCACTTGCCGCACAGCCAAGCGGTATAGCCAGGGCGCCACCTTGGTCGGATCGGCGAGCGGGGCGCGCTGAGCCACGGCCGCTAGCGAGACCTCTTGCAGCACCTCATCAACTTCTTGCCAATCCCCCAAACGCGTGCGTATCACCATCCGCAACCAGCGATCGTGCGCGGCTAAGGCAGCCTGCCAGTCGATCGCTGCCGGATGATTTGGTCGAATGTCTTCCTGGCCTGTGGCGTGTGCCGTAGTCATGTCTGCCAGGAGAGTTGCCGCTAGGGTCGCCATCTTGTAGGCGCCTCGTAATTGCGATCGTGAGCGGGCACTTTTAGTCAAAGCAGGCGTTGATCTTGGGACTATAGAGCTGCTGCTGGCCACCAGGCACAGCGCGGGCCAGCCAGGCTGTGCTGTTTGCCCGATCAGGAGCCTTTTGGGAGCCGGGCCCGTGCCTTAGAATCGAGCCTCGCCGTCGTTTAATCCCCCGCTACTCCAACGTCCACGCGTTCCTCATGCCACGATCCACCCACTTTTGGTTGTTCAAGACAGAGCCGGAAAGCTTTTCGATCCAGGATCTGGCCGCCGCCCCCAAGCAAACTGCATTCTGGGACGGCGTGCGCAACTATCAAGCGCGCAATTTTCTGCGCGACGATATCAAGGAGGGGGATCGCGTCCTGTTCTATCATTCCAACGCCGACCCAACTGCGGTCGTCGGCACCGCGATTGTGGTTCGCGACGGATATCCCGACCATACGGCCTGGCAAAAAACGAATCACCATTTCGACCCCAAGTCCACGGCCGAGAAACCCATCTGGTACATGGTAGACATCCAGTTCGAAGAGATCTTTGCCGAGCCGCAGTCGCTCGACAGCCTGCGTACCGTATCCGCTCTTGCGAAAATGGAGTTACTACGACGCGGGTCGCGCCTGTCGGTGCAACCGGTCAGCAAACGCGAGTTCGAGACGATCGTGAAATTAGGTCACGGCGCAGGCCGACGGAAATAAGCCATGCCGCCAAACGAACGCCCGTTGGATTGGATCGAAGAAGAGCTGTCGTCGCTCGACCTGCAAGGTTTGCTGCGGCGGCGATTGACGCATCAGGGGCCCGCCGGCGCACTGCTGGACGTAGGTGGCAAAACGTACGTCAACTTCGGTTCGAACGACTATCTCGGCCTGGCAGCTGATCCGCGCGTGCTCGCTGCGGCGCGAATCTGCCTCGAAGAGCAAGGATGGGGAAGTGCCGCTAGCCCCCTGTTGGCTGGCCGCGGTGCTGCCCATGAGGAATTGGAAGCGGCGCTGGCAGCGTTCGAAGGCACCGAAGCTGCGATCGTTTTCCCAACCGGTTTTGCCGCCAATCTGGCCACGGTCTCGGCCGTTGTCTCGCGCGGCGATGCGGTCTACGCCGACGAGTTGAACCACGCCAGCCTGATCGACGGATGTCGACTCTCGCGCGCCGACGTACACGTCTATCCGCACTGCGACTGGCGACGGCTCGAAGAAATCATGGCCAGCACCCGTCATGCCAGACGTCGTCTGATCGTGACCGACGCATTGTTCAGCATGGATGGCGATTTTGCACCGCTAGTGGAGTTGGCCGGGCTTGCCGAGCGGCATCGGGCCATGCTGATGGTTGACGAAGCCCATGCTACGGGAGTCTTTGGCGCAAGCGGGCGAGGCGTGGCCGAATATCTGGGCGTCGCGCAGCGCGTCGACATTCGGGTCGGAACGCTCAGCAAGGCATTGGGGGGGATGGGCGGATTCGTATGCGGAAGACGGTCGCTGATCGACTGGTTGGTGAATCGCGCCCGGGCGTACATTTTCTCGACCGCCCCGCTGCCCTCTGCCTGCGCAGCCGCGCACGCCGCACTGCGTATCGTGCGTAACGAGCCTGATCGTCGACAACGTGTATTAGCGCTCGCCGTGGACCTGCGAGCTAAGCTTGTGGCGCAGGGATGGGACGTGGGCCGCTCTGAGAGCCAGATCATTCCGCTGCTGATCGGCGAGCCGCAGCAGGCCGTCGCGCTGGCCAAGCAGCTGTTCGCGCAGGGGCTTTATGTGCCCGCGATTCGCCCACCCAGCGTTCCGGCAGGTCAATCGCGTTTGCGAATCAGCCTGTCGGCCGCACATGACACGGATATGCTCGAAAGACTGGTAGCGGCGCTCGGGCAATTCGCCCACGCCCCGGCGATTGAATGAATCGAGTGCAACGCATCAATGCGTTGCGCAGCAGCGACTGGGGTGGCGTTATTCGTGCCGCAACGCTTCGATGGGATCCATCGCCGCCGCGCGGGTCGCGGGATAGAGGCCGAAGATCACTCCCACAGCCACAGAGATGCCGAAGGCCACGGGAATCGACCAGGGCACGATCTGGGGCGAGATGGTGTGCACTACCTCCGGCAGGTTTTCCATCACTTGCGGGAAGAAATACTCCATGCCAGAGCGGGCCGCCTCGGTGACAATGCCGCAGGTCAGCCCACCGGCCACGCCGCTCAACCCACCCACGATCGACAGCACAATCGTTTCGACGAGGAACTGTCGCGTAATATCGCCGCGTTTGGCTCCCAGAGCGCGGCGAATGCCGATCTCGCGGGTGCGCTCAGTAACCGTGGCCAACATGATGTTCATGATGCCGATGCCGCCGACGATGAGCGAGATAGCGGCAATCAATCCCATAAACACGATGAACATCAGGCGCGTCGTTTTGGCCTGCTCGAGCAAATCCAGTGGGACCGTGATCGAGTAGTCGGCGATGCGGTGCTTCGCGGCGACGATGTTGCGCACGACATCGGCGGTAGCCAAGACGTTGTCGATCTTGTCGACGCGCAAAGTCACTTGCGATAATTCAAGTATTTCGCCCTCGAACGATCCGCTGCGCCGCGTGACGACGATGTCGCCAATGCGCGTCCACAATGTACTGATGGGAATGTACACGTCGTCGGCAAAGTCCTGCGCGGCCAGCGATCCACCGATACCGGCCGTAGCCTCGCGCGGCCTCATGACGCCCACGACGATGTAATAGTCTTCCTCAATGCGGATGCTTGCGCCAATCGGATTCTCGAAGGGAAATAACCTGGCCGCGACCTCGGCCGAAAGGGCGCACGTTTTTTCCTTCTGCTCCAATTCAGCGTCGGTAATGAAATGGCCCCGATCGACTTCCAGGTGCGTGACCTGGGCGTACTCGGGCGTGCAACCCACGAGACGTCCGTCGACAAGCCGATCATTGTGGCGAAACTGACGGCGCAGCTCGCGAATCTTCAGGGCCCGATCGATCGTTTTGATGGTCAGCAGCCGTTCGTAGTCGTCTCGCTTCAGTCCGTAGGGAATCGGGCCGCGACTGTCTGGCAGTGACTCATTCGGCGGTTTGACCGAGCGCACGATGATATTGTCGGCCCCCAGACTTTCGATCTGCTCCTGAGCCTTTTTGCTGATTCCTTCGCCAATTGCCAACAACCAAATAACGCTGGCTACACCGATGAAAATACCCAGCACCGTCAGCAGCGAGCGTAACGGGTGCAACAGCAGGCTTTTAATGCCCAGTTGCCAGGTGCGCAGTCCTAGTGTCATCGCCGCACGTCCGATTGTAAAAACCCGTCTCTGAGCCGAATAACGCGCTTGGCTCGTTCGGCAACATCTTCTTCGTGCGTGACCATGATGATGGTCTTGCCCTCTTCTCGATTGAGTCGAGCCAACAGATCGAGAATCTCGTGTGATGTGACCGAGTCCAGATTGCCCGTAGGCTCGTCCGCCAGCATGAAGTAGGGATCATTCACCAGACTGCGCGCGATCGCAGCGCGCTGCTGCTGGCCGCCGGAAAGCTGGGTGGGGCGGTGCCCCAGCCGTTGCCCCAAGCCGACCATGTTCGCCAGCTCGATGCATCGCGCGCGTGTTGCCGCATTCAGGTTCCCGCCGTAGTAAAGCGGGACCTCGATATTCTCGACAACGGTTAATTGCGCGATCAGGTTGTACGACTGAAAAACGAAGCCAATGCGGCTGGCACGGACCGACGAGAGGCGGTCGTCCGACATCGTGGCCACGTCGTCGCCACCTAGGAAGTACTTGCCCGACGAGGGACGATCGAGGCATCCCAGCAGATTCAGCAGCGTGCTTTTCCCCGAGCCCGAGGGCCCCATGATCGCGACGTAGTCCCCTTCGGGCACTTCAATGGTCACGCCCCGCAGAGCGTGAACCGTTTCGCCGCCGAGCACATACTCTTTCTTGAGATCCTCGACTCGGAAGGCGAGGTTCATGGCGCCGCTCCGCCTCCACCGCCCGTACCAGGTGGTCGACCGCCGCCGCCGGCGCTAAAGGCCTGTACAGCTTTGGTGAGTTCGGCACGGTCGAGGAACGAATCGCTGTTGGTATCGGCGCGCATCAAGCCGCTGCGCATCTGCTCGGGCATTTCCGACAGTTCGGACGCTTCGAGCTTGCCGTCCTTGTTTTGGTCATTCTCCATGAGCCTGGCCAACATCGCGGCCGGACCACCACCGGCACCGCCGCGACCCTTTTTGCCGCCGCCGCCAGGGCCGCCTTCGGCCGCAGCAACTCGTTTGGAACCATCTCCCTCGCCGTCTCCCTTGGGAGGAGGCATCTTGGCCATCATTTGCTTCTGATCGTCATCAGTCGTGGCGGGCAAATCGACTTCTTTGAGGTATTTGCGCGGGTTGCTGAGCACCATGGCATCCTTTGCCAATCCTTCGCGAAGGACCACGAACTTGTCGTTAGTGGCGCCGATTTTGACTTCCTTCGCCAGCAGTTTCGACCCTTCGGGGACGATGCACCAATGCTTGCCGCCACGTTCGAACACCGCCTGGGCGGGCAGTTGCAACGCGTTCTCCATCTGCTCGGTGCGGATAGCGACCTCGGCCGTCATGCCGGGACGCATCGCATCTGGTGGATTATGGATCTCGACGAATGTCGCGTACTCCTTGACGTTGCTGCCGAACCAACCGGTAGGAAGCGGGTAGTCGCTGACGCGCTTCACCGTGCCGGACAATTCGGCTCCCGGCAAGGCGTCAAGATGTATGACCACCGGCAACCCTGCACGAACGTAATCGATGCGCGACTCGTTGATGCGTGCCTTGACCTGCATTTTGGTGGGGTCCGGCAGGCGGACAATCACTTGCCGCTCGCGGACGACCGTGCCTTCTTGAATGACAATGTCATTGCCGCCGCGACCGCCACTCTCGTTGGCGTATACAACCTGGCCAACGGCCGGAGCGTTGATGATGCATTTATCGATTTGCGACTGGACGAATTCCAGCTTGGCTTTGTCGATCGTGTTGGTTTTCTCGTCGGCCTTGAGTTTGGCCTCGGCGATCTTGATATTCGCCTCGAACTGTTCGACCATCTTCCTCTTGGTAAAGCTGCGAAGGACCATCAGCTTTGTGTTGGCCAGGGCCAGGTCGGCCTCGGCCTTCTTGACGGCGAACTTGTCAGCCTCCAACTGCACCTGTGTGACGTAACCGCGCGCGGCCAGCCGCTCGCTGTGCCGAGCGTACTCTTGGGCGCGACGCAGATTCTCTTCGGCGACGAATGCGGCGCTTTGCAGCGTTTCCTCGTCCTGCTTGAACGTTCCTTGCTCGTACTCTTCCTTGGTAATCTTGGCGGTCTCGAGATTGGCCACCGACTGGATGACGAGCGAGTCGCTGGCGTTGACCACGCTCTGCTGCTGCGTCAATTCGTCACGCAATGCCGAGTCGTCCAGCTTGACGATGAATTCGCCTTCTTGCACCATTGTGCCTTCGGGCACGATTTCGATGATTGCTGTTCCGCCGCCGGCCCCGGAGGTGCGCGATTGCACCTGACTACGGACCTCGACATTGCTGGAGCTTTCGATCTCGCCCCGTTCGACGACATCGTGCGTGAAAACGCCCGACGTGACACGGTCGACCATGTAGGTCGTATCCTGCTGCTCTGAAAAGAGCATCGGCTTCAAGAACCAAAATCCGCCGGCCAGGATTGCCCCCAGGAAACCCAATACCGCGGCCAGTCCGGTCAGCGAAAAACCGCGACGCACCGAGCGGCCTGGTGCGGAATAAAAGGATCGACCTGACGGTCTACGTACGAAGGGCATGAGTCACCAAAATGTTGTGACGGCGGCTCGCGGCCCGGGCGGGGTCCGTATAGGGCCGAGAGGGGTAGGCATAAACCCATGTTGATTCTACCCGCCTGGACGGCGCGTGTCACCACACCTATTTAACCCCGGATTGGGCCGAGCGGACCGGGCGCGGTTTTGGCGCCGCAATTCCTCCCAGGGATGCCTAATCCCCCCGATGGTCGGCCTGCTTGACCCCCTCCGCTGAGCTTCCTTCGACCGGCTCTTCGCCGGCAACCAGGCGGAACCTTACGACCGGTTGCTGGCCGACCACAGGGTGTTGGACCGGCGACCTCACTTTGACGGCGACGACTTCGTCCGGCTCCGGTGCGTCGAACTCCCTCTCCGGGTCATTTTCGACGGCGTCGGTCGTATGGGGGTCGGGCGGCGGCAGCTCCTCTTCGACACGTTCCTGCTCGGTCTTGCCGTCGCGCAGCATCTGTTCCTGGCGCGCCGCATCTTCGGCCGACTGGCGGGCGAACGGCAGCTCTTCAGGCTCGCAGTCAGTCACAAACTCTTCCATCAGCTTTGAACCGTCCAGCGGGCCTGGATCCACCCACATGCCGCGATCGTCCAACTGCATGATCCCTAGGTCGAAATCGAGCGCGATCCGCTGCACCTCGTAGTTCACCCAAATGCTCATGAAGTCATTCTGTGCTTGCAGCAGATCGTTAAGAGCCTGCAATAAATCGCGGGCAAAGGTATTACTGAACGTAGTGGTTTCGCCCGGCGCCGGCGGCTGCATCAATCGCAACCGGGCGATGTCGACCTTTTCGATGGCAATTCCCACCGCGGCCCGGTTCTGTTCAAAGTTGATCTGGTTGAGATTAATCTGGCGAATTTCCTGCCGCAGGGTCTGGTGAATGGTGTCGACGTACGCCATCCAACGGCGGCGCGCCTGCTGATAGGTGATGAGCGATTGGCGGTAGTTGTTGCGTTCATTCAACCGTGTTAACGGGGTATCAAACTGGATCCCCACGCTCAGATCGCCGGTGGTGCCGCGGAATTTCACTGGATTGTTGTTCGTCGTGTCGATATCGCCGCTGAATACCACGCTCAATCCAGACCGCAAGTCATTGGCGTTGAACTCGATCAGCCGCCATGAGTCGATGACGCTGGCGCGGGTGTTTTTCCAATCGGGCCGATTGGCGCTCGCGATGACCATCGCTTGGGTCGGAAGAAGATTGATCGGCACCAACTCAATCGCATCAAGGCGTGCCCGCGCCTGCACAAGAGTCAGTTCTAGAATCTGGGCCGACAGCGCCGTGCCGGCATCGAGCAGACGGCGTCGCCCCACCTCGGCGTCGAGGTCTGGGACGTCGCGCCGCAAATCGTCGAACGTCGCCCAGTCCTGTTTCAACCGGTCGAGCAAATCCTGATGGTCGTCCTTGAGCGTCTCGATCCGCTCATCAAGGAGGTCGACACTGTACGCCTCGGGTTCGACGTCGCCGCGGTCGTACTCTGGCCGCAGTTGCAGGCGCCGCAAGGTGGCACGTCGCGTGGGCAAACGGTCATCCAACTTGCGGAAGTCTTCGGCGACAATATCCAGGTGGGCAATGATTTCCGCCTCGATTGTTTCCAGGCCGGCGAGGAAACCCTGCAAGTCGGCGATGCTGAGTGGACCGCCCGGGTTGCGCACCTTTTCGACCACGACCGTGACGTGGTTTTGGATGCGCGTCATGTCCGGATCGATCAACTTGAAACGGCTGAGGAATGGATCCTCGACGACAAAGTTCACATCGGGCGGCAAACCCATATTCACCTTGAAGGAATCCAACAGGTTCTCCATCACGACCTTGGCATTCAGCACCTGGCTTTCGTTTAGATACAGCGACTGCCGGGTCAGGTCGACTTGAAACCGGTCGATGCGGCCGGCTTCGTAAGCGGCTTGCAGCTGGGCCAGACTGTCGCGCAGGCCGGCGACGTTCGCCTCTTGATTGCGAATCTGCATTATGTCCTGCAGGATGCCAATGAACCCATTCGCTTGCGCGGCACCGGCGCCGCTGGAGCTGCCTCCGAGGGCCGGATTGGACGTCGCGGCAACCGCGGTACCAACCTGTCCAAACCCGTTCGTACCGACACCGGTGAAACCTCCCAAGCCGGCCGTACCGAACACACCGCCCACGCGCTGTGGACCAAGACCGGTGCTACGGCCCGTGGCGATGAACGCATAGTAAGCGCGGCGATACTGCTCCATTTGGCGGATGCTGTACAACAGCGTTCGTTCGACGAGCGTTAGTCGTTCCATGATAAACGCCCTGCCCGCCTCGCGCAGCAGCGGCTGAGTGAAGTTGAAACTGGCCAAGGTATTAGTCGCGGTGTTATTACCGATCAGGTTCCAAGTCAGTGTGTTGGCCACTTCGACCAGCAATTGACCGCCACCGCCAAATAGCTTTTGTGCTTGTAAATCATTCGTCAGCGTCCAGGTGGCCGCTGGACCGCCGATAGCAGCCGGTCCTAGGTTGTTGTACGTCGCCGAGGGATCGTTAAACCATTGCGTGGTAAATCGAAATCTTTCGGCAGACACGTCGAGCGCCGCCTGGTAGAGAGTTTCCAATTGCGACTGGTAATCGCGGGAGTTCAATCGCGCCAACTCCATCGCGGTTGCCATGTTCAATGGGATCATGCCGTCCTCGTTGGCGGCCGGCAGATACTGCTGCCAACAGCCTAGATCCACGACCGGCGTGACTCCGTTGCGATACCACTTGCGATAACCCGGCATGTAGTTCACCGAGTGCATCAACTTATGGGCGGCCGGATCATCTGGCGGCATCGGCGGACGGTCCGGGTTCAGGCTATCGAACAACCGCGAACGGGGATCCGTGTATACGTTGAAATACTCCAGCGGATTACCGGACAGACTCGACAGTTGGTGTACCGTGTAGGAAACTTCCGAGTCCGCCTGCGTGCGGTAGAAATTGCGCGTACAGCCCGGCGCTGCGAAGGCAGCGACGGCCAGCATGAGAGCCAGGTGGCTCTGCCAGCACCTGTTAGCATTTGCCAATGAATCGTCGCTCAATGCTGTGGACCTTTCAGCGGTACGGCAAGTACCCGACTGCTGTCGTACGTGGTGGACTTTCTTGTTTGGCCGGCCTATTCTCGACGAACCGACGGAAGCGCAGCATTCCCGGTTCGTCGTGATACAATTCGGCGTTAAGCTGACGCGACTTAAGCGAATGTATGGACTGTGCTGACTTTGCGGCCTCCCAATCTTGAAAGTGGGAGGGCTACCCGGCATCGACAGTCTACGGGGAGTACTTGCCCAGACCGCGCCGATTGACACACACCGCAAGCGTGCCTAATATCGATCGAAGCAGGCGAATCGTAAGTTGTTGTCACATATCGCCCTATGAAGTGGCCGGTCATGGCGTGAGCCGATGCCGGGTCGAACACGCTCATGGGGATCTGCCCCCTTTTTTCTGCCCGCCGGCGCGGCGCAATTCTGAGGCACCATGAGTATCTGGAGCAAGGTGCTAGTAGGGCTGATCTTTGTGGCCATCCTGCCGTTTTTTTATCTCTCGCTGCGCCTGCTGAAGACCAACGATGCTTGGCGCAGGGAAGTGAACTTGTGGCAGAACAGCGTGCAGCAGACCGTCAACGGGCCGCCCGGACCGAATCTCGATACGCTGGCTCAGGAGGTTCGCGACGCGCGCGCCCAGTTGCACGATGTCGTGGTCGATAGGGGCCGTGTCTGGTCGAGCGTGAATCCGGAACGCCCATTCAATTCGAACACGGGTAAAGGTACCGTTGCCGTCGAACAGCCATCGCCACATCGTCTGACGGCGAAAATGGTGCTCTTCGTTTTTGACCCCAACAGCTACCTTGGCGAATTCCAGGTCGCCGAGGCCGGCGACAAGACCGTGGCGCTCGAGCCCAGCCTGAAGATGTCGGACCGTCAACTCAAACGCGTGGCGACCAGTGCCGGCAACTGGACGATGTACGAAGTCATGCCGATCGATCGCCACGGCCTCTTCACAGGTTTGGATAAAGAGGCGCTATCGAAGATGCTGCCGCCGGAACGCGTCGACGCCTACGTCAGGGATCAGCAGGAGGCGCAGCCGGGCGACCCCCCGCAGCGTGTCTTCGACGGAAAGTACGAACGTCAGCTGACGGATTTCAACATGCTATTTCACGAGTTGAATCGTCAAATATCGATGGCGGCTGACCTGAAGCTGGCCGCCGAAAAGGACGTAGCATCGTTGAATTCGGCTCTGGCAAATGGCAAGCGGCAGGTTGCCTTCCACGATGCCGAAATTGCTGACACCAAAAAGGAGCTCGCCCGTTCTGAGGCAGAGCGAGACCTGATGAAGGCGCAGTGTTTGGCCCTCAGCAACGAAATCACCCGCTCGCGCAACGAGATGAAGGCGGCCTTCCACAAGAATCGTGATCTTGCGCAGCGTTGGACCGAAATTCAGACGCGACTGGCCGAAGTCAGTGAGCCTGAAACCGCCCTGGCCCAATAGTCCGAACGGCCGACGATTCGGCAAAACGCCTATCTTGCCAGACTTCTTCCTCGCCGCGGCGTTATTCTCCGGGTGCTGGGACATCTATTATGAGGACCGGTGAAGTACCCTCTCTTGGGTCTGCCGTCCCCTGCGGAGTGCCGCTACGCTAGAATCCTCTATCGGCACCCTGGCCGGGCCAGCCCTAAGTCCGCTATCCGTTAAGCCGGCTCCCTAGCTCTTTACCGCAGCTTGCAAGAGACAAGACATGGGTCTTTACGACCGGGAATATTATCGCGACGACCGGCCAGGGACGTTCCTGGGGGGTGACCGATCGATGGTCACGAACCTGATCCTGGTCAACGTCGGCGTCTACTTGCTCGACCTGCTGTTGGATGGCCAGATCCGGGAACATTGTTCATTACGCGCCGACTTGTTCCGGCATCCCTGGGACGCCTGGCAACTGCTAACCGCGGGCTTCATCCACGATCGCGGAATAATGCACATCGTCGTCAACATGCTTGTCTTCTTTTTCTTCGGCCGCGACGTCGAAGGAACCTATGGCCGCATGGAGTTTTTACGGATCTATCTGAGCCTGATCGTGCTATCGAGCCTGGCTTGGGTGATCTCGCAAACCCTCCAAGATCGACCTGTTGGCCTGATGATGGGCGCATCGGGTGCCGTGATGGGAGTTCTGATTCTTTACGTCCTGCACTTTCCCAAGCGACTGATTTATATCTACGGCGTGATTCCGCTGCCCGCCTGGGCGGCGGCGGTTCTTTATGTGGGATACGACCTGCTGGGGTTCTCTGGATCGCGACAGGCCGGCGACAAGAACGTGGCGTATGAGGCGCATTTGGCCGGAGCGCTGTTTGCCTTTCTGTACTTCAAGAGCGGTATCAACTTGGGCCGGCTCATGCCGGCGGGCATGAAGCTACCCCGGCTCGGTTCGAGACCGCAGCTGCGCGTGCACGACCCGAGTAACGACGTCGCTGGGAGTTTAGATCAACGCGTCGATACGATCCTGGATAAGGTCGCCCGCGAGGGGATCGAAAGCCTTTCCGATGCCGAGCGCAAATTGCTTGAGGACGCCAGCCGCCGGTATCAGCGCCGCCGGTCGTAGCTACGTTTGATGACGAGCAAAAAGGTGGCAGAAGCGATTGGCATTTTTTTACCCGGCAGTTGGCCGATGATAGTTTGGCCTTCTTCACGGAATGCGCGGAGATGGTCCCGCCTGCTCGCCTCGTCTTATCTCCAGCGCCTGTTCGAGCTTCAGCCTGGCGTCGGCATAATCGGGGCTTTGGCGGACGGCCTCTTGGAAACAGTGTATCGCCCTATCGGTCTCTCCCAGATTCATCAGCACGGCGCCGAGATTATTCAGCGCGCGGGGATAGTTCGCTTGCAGCTCGATGGCGGTTTGATAGTGCTCCGCGGCCAGGCGGTAGTCTCCCCTTCCGGCGAAAATGCCCCCCAATGCGTAATGCGCCTCGGCGATTCTTGGTTCCAGGCGCAGGGCCGATTCCAAATGCGGCAACGCTTCCTTTGAGCGTCCCTGGTTGATCAGCAAGAGCGCCAAGTCGTGATGGGCCTTGGCGAAATCAGGATTCTGTTCGAGCGCCTGCCGGAAAGATGTCTCGGCCTCTGCCTGCCGGCCGAGAGCATCTAAGACTCTTCCCTTGCCGCATAACGCCTCGGGGTTGCCAGGACTGACCATCAACGCACGATCAAATTGCTGGATTGCTTCGTCCGGGCGGTAGGCAACCATCAGCGCCGACGCCAGGTTGCAATACGCTGTGATGAGTTGCGGATCGAGACGGAGGGCCTCTTGCTCGTGAAATATTACTTCCTCGGTTTGGGCCGCGTCCAGCTCGGCACGGTCCGCCATCCGCAACAGACAACCACCCAGATTGTTATGGGCAATGGCCAGGCTCGTGCGCGTCAATGGATCGTCGGCACGGGTGGTCAGCGAATCACGGGCCATCGCATCTCGCGCCAACGCCAGGGCTTCGTCAAATCGTCCCTGAGAGTGGAAGTACGATTCCAAGTTCTCGTACGCGGCCCAGCTTTCCGGATTGTCAGCGATCGTGTCGCGAAAGAGCGTCTCTGGATCACGATACACGCGCACTTGTCGATAGGTGAGTAGTCCCAACGCAATGAGCGGAAGGGCGCCAGCAACCGTCATTATCTTCTTGCGATGTGGCGGCTGGCCCGCGGCCACCATCGCTGCGGCGGATGCCACCAGGGTAATGAGCGCCAGACCGGCGTGATATTGGAAATGGTCGGCTACGTAGGAGAACCGGAACGGATAGACGTTGAAGAACCCCAGCGCGGGAAAGAGTACGCCGGCGAAAATCAGCAGGGATGCCAGCGCTCCACGTCCGATCCAACGGCGGGTGAACCACGCCACGATCGGCAGAGCGAACGCGGTGATGGGAAACAGGCACTGCCAAACCACGTGCGCGTCTATCGCCCAACGCGGGTAAAAGAACGTCAGCGGGTAGGGCCAGACGAGCTTGGCAGCGTAGAACCATAGTGCCCGGCCGGCAATCAGCAGTCGTTCGATCAATGGTGAATCGTAAATCTCGCCCGTCGCCCCCACGTGATGCTTTTCCATCCACACCGTTAGCAGACCCAGTCCGGCGCCAACCGCAAAAAATGGCACAAGCGGCACGATGTCGGCCAGCGTGATGCGACCACGCTTCCACCAATAGATCACCAGCAGCACTGCAGGCAGCGAGGCGACCACCGTTTTACTCAGCATCGCTGCGACAAAAAGAACAAATGCCAGCACATATGAACGCCAACGCGTGGCGTTCGCAGGAGCGCCAATTTCCGGTTCCTCCGCCGGCGCGAATCGCAAATAGCACAGCATCGAGCCCAACGCGAGCGCCAAGCTCAGCACGTTTTTCCGTTCAGTCACCCAGGCGACCGACTCGACCTCGACCGGATGTACGGCAAACAGCGCAGCCGCCAGCCAAGCTCCTGGAACGCGCAACCGTGCCAGCAACCGCCACACCAAAAGCACGCTGGCGGCATGCAGCAGGACATTATCTATGTGAAAGCCCAACGGCGCCAGATTCCACAGGTGATATTCCGTCCAGAACGTGGTATGCACCAACGGATAGTATTGGGGCACGGCTCGTAACTCGAACCAGATACGCCGCAACCCTTCGAGCGAGCGCAGGGTGAGATTTCCGGTGACGTAGGAGTCGTCGTCCCAGATGTACGCCGCTTTCAGTAGCGGAGAATACGCAACTAGCACCATCGCCACGAGGGCCACACCGGTGAGGATGGTGGGCCAACTCCAGTTCGAGCCCTGGACCTGGACTTTTTCCGGCACTTCCTTGCCTGACGGGGAAGTTTTTCGTGACAGTTTGGCGGTAGGCTTCATCGTGGCGTCTCGGCGAACGAGACGGACTGCTGGGAGTGAAACGTCGCCACCAATTACCGTGCCGGACGTCGCTAACGGGTTACAACGCTCTGGCGCTCGAATGGCGAGCGCCCATATGTATTGCACGCGTACACAGATGAGAACTCGCTGGGAGGCCTCTCCAAGTCGGTTTAGGCCAGTCTACATTGCCGCCGTCGCCCGTGCTTCACATCCAGAGCCTGTCGACTGCTGCTCGTTTTTGGCGGTCAAGCAGAGAGCCTCGGACAAGATCGCGGGAAAAGGCCACATGATCGACACCCGGCTAGCAGGATGCGACCAACCGATTGGCTGGCGCCGGGGCGTGGCGGGCAAATGAAATTGTCGTGACGTGTGGCAATTGCCACGCCTCGACCCGGGACCGCCGACGGGTGCCTAACACCCGGAACCGGCGTCGCAAGGTCGGCGGCAGAATTCCGCGGATTGTTAGCGCTGGCGAATGCGTGGGCGCTGACCGTCGACCCCTTCAGCGACAGCGTCGTTCGATTTCGGGGACTTCGACAGATACGCAAACAAGTCCGCGATCTCTTCTAATGAAAACGCGTTGAGCAACCCTTCGGGCATGGCGGATTTCTGGCTGGGAACGATTTCGTGAATCTCGTTGCGGGGCACGGTAATTTTCTCGCCGTTAGATTGCAACACTACCACCGCGCCAACGCCGGCTTCGCCGACGATCCCGGTGAATTGCATGCCGCGCTCGGTCTGCACCGTTTTCGAGGCATATTGATCCGAAATGACCTGCGACGGGTATATCACCGACTCGACGATTTCTTTGGCCTGGAAACGCTGGCTGACTGTCGTTAGGTCGGGTCCCACGCCTTCGCCGCGCGAGCCGTAGCGGTGGCATTTGACGCACTGCGCCCTGTCGAAAACCTCCTGACCGCGTTCGCGATTTCCATGTGAGCCCTCGGGCCCGGTCAGGAATGTCACCAGTTCTTCGGCAGTCCACTTGTTGTCGGCGGCGGCCGTCGGCAAATTCGGCGCGGGCTGATCGGGATACTCTTGTTGGAACCAAGCCTGCCAAGAGGCCATCGCATCGTCAGCAGAACCGCCCAGGCCGATTTGCTGGCTCGTCCATTTCGTAAGAAGTTGAGCGGCTTGTTGCGCGCCACTATCACGCAGCTTCAGCCCGCTGAGGATCACCTGACGGATGGCTTCGGGCTGTGTGGGCTTTTGGTCCACGGTGGCCAAACGTTGCAGAACTTCGCGCGCCGGGGCGCCTTCCAGGATCGGGATTGCCCGTACTAGCACCGCCCAATTCTCTCCATCGGGTTGCTGCGCCAGACAAATGGCCAATTCCTGTCGACGATTTGGTTCCAGTTCGTAGCGCTCGCGTAGAAACGCCATCGCCTGCGACGTGCCGCTGCGTGCCAGCACGGCGATGATGCCGGTCCGCAGCTTCTGCGCAGCCGGCGAGGTCAACGGTTGCAGTCGCGCGTCCAAATCAATCAGCTGAGCCAGCAAATCCTCGCCCGGATTCTCCTCCAGCGACCCCAGCACCGTCAGCGCGGCGCTGGGCGCGTGCTCGCCGCGTGCCAGTACCCTGCGGCGTTCGTCGTCACTGAATTTGGCGAGAAAATCTCGACCGAAGTTATCCAGATACAAGGCGTAGCTGTGGCCTCCGGGCAGATCGCGGCTGTGTTCATAGAATTCGAGCAATTCCAGCTTCTGCTCGGTCGTCCAGCCTGAGTCCAAAAATCGGGCATGCGTTGCGGCGTGGATCCGTTCGGGCAGCGGCGCGTCGGTTTTCAGCACGGCCAACAGGCGCGGGATGATCTCGGACTGTTGCAAATGTACGAGCAGCCTCAATAACTCGCGATTGATGGTGGCGTCTTGCGAGGGGTATTCCTTTTCCAACTGTTCCGCCACCTGCGGTATGTCGGCCACGGTAAGTTGGCCGCGGTGCATGGCAATTTGCATCAGCCGCAACAGGTCGATGAAATCGGGGTCATTCACGTAGCCCTTCATCCACACGCCCGAGCGGTTTACGATCGTGCGGGCCAGGTCCGCATCTGGCTCAAGTGCCATTAGCGCAGCGGAACCAACCAGAAACACACGCATGTCGCGCGATGAGATGACCTCGTCTCGCCAGCTGTCAGTTGGTAGTTGCTCGATGGCCCGGCTGGCCGTCCAGGAAATGTACCGGCTCGGATTTGCCAATAGCGGCAGCAGACTGCTTACGGGCGGCGCGACCCCGCTACGAACGATCGACTCGCAGGCCACGCGTTGCACGGTCGGATGGCTATCCTTCAATAGTTCGACTAGCGCCGTCGCTGTGTCTCCGTCCGAGTGCAATCCCATTAAATATGCAGCTTTAGTACGCACTTCCGGCGCGCGATCCCGCGATAGCTTCACGAGCATTTGTGTGGTCGGAAACGGACCGACCAATTGCATGAGATCCAGGGCTCGCGCACGGTCTTCCGGTTTGTTCTTGACATTCTCGGCGATGCCGATCAGTTCGCGATTCCATTTCGGGCCCAGCTTTTGTTGAATGGTCGCGACTTTCTGCCGCGCCCACGCACTGTCGAGTTGGGGTTGATAGATGGCTTCCACCGCGCCGGCTACCACAGGCCGCGGCGGCACCTTGCCCGTCCACACGACGCGATAGATTCCCCCATCGGTGCCGCGGCCGCCGGTGCAAAAGTAAAGCCAGCCGTCGGGTCCTACCTCGATGTCGGTGACGTTCAGGGGGCGCCCTTCCAGGAACACTTCGCTCTTAGCTTCATACGTTCCACGGGCCGGGGTCATCTTGACGGCCAGAATCCGGCCTTGCGCCCAATCGCAGGCGAACAAGGCGTTATGGTAACGAGCCGGCATCATGTAATGGTTGTAAACCACGACGCCGGTGGGAGACCCGCGTCCCACGTTCTTCGTGGCTGGTAAGCTATCGAAGAAATACTCCGGCCAGTTGGCCCAGCCGCTACGCCAGCCGAACTCGGCGCCGGCCGTCACATGATTGATTCTTGTGGGCCGATACCAAGGCAGTCCCTCGTCCCATTCCATATCCGAGTCGAAGCTGAACAGATCCCCTTGCCGATTGAAGGCAATGTCATAGGCATTGCGAAAACCGCCGGCGAAAACCTGCGCAAAGCTGCCTTCCGTGTCCGTACGCAAGACAACGCCGCCGGGGGCTTTAACACCCACGGCGTGACCGCCGGCGTCTTCATAGCGCGGCTGCACGAGATCACCCTCGTACCAGTTGTGGTAGGGACTATTGGCCTCTGGCGGCGTGAGGCAGCTGGTGTGGTTGCCAATCACGATGTAGATCAAGCCGTCCGGCCCCAGCACCGGAGCATGCGGACCGTGCTCGTGCATGTCTCCCTTGAACTTCAGCAACAACTTGACGCTATCGGCCTTTCGATCCTGATTCTCGTCGCTCAGCCGGTACAATCCCGGGCCGTCAGGGCCCTGTCCCACGGCGAACACATTTCCGTTAAGTGCCAAAATGCCTTGGCAGCTTTGCAGTTCATCGGAATAAGTGGAAACGGTCTCCGGGATGCCGTCTTGATCGTTATCGCTGATCACGAGCAGCGGTCCGCGCTCTTGCGAGGCCAAGATTTCGCCAAATTCGTTGAAAGCCATTGCGATCAGTGAACCGGTCGTATCCGCGCCCAACACGCGCTCGACGCGGAACTCGGGGGCGATCGTAAATCGCGCGACTTGCGCCCCGTCGGCGGCGACAACCTGGGCGGTCCAAGGCGTCGCACTACCCAACTCGCCGAAGCTTTGGGCCAGGGCCCAATCTTCGTCGTTGAAGGTGAGCTTTTCCCAGCCGACGGACTCGCTGCCATTGGTTTTCCAAGTGGCATCGGTCGAGTAGGAGACTTCCGTGCCCCCCTTTTGTTTGACCGTTACGCGGGCGACCAGCCCGGCGCTGCCGCCGGTGGTATTTTCTGCGCGGATGGCGATGGCATTTTTGCCCGATTCCAAGAATCGTTGCACATCGTAGCTGCGCAGCTTTTTCCAGTCCGTCCCGTTGCCTACCAGTCGGCCGTTGACAAAAAGGTCGAAGCGATCGTCGCAAGCGATCTGCACCTTGGCCTGTTCGACGTCGCTAAGGTTGAACACCTTGCGGAAATAGCACATCTCCTGCGGCACCTGGTCCTTGGTTCGCGCGGCGGACCAGATCCACTGTGGCTCACCCGCGTCGACTTTCAGCCGCAGCGTGTTTTGTGCCCAGGGGCCACGGCTCGTGGAACACACGGCCAGGGTGACCAGGATGATCAGAGCCAATTTCGCAACCGCTCGTACAGGCGAGTGCATGACAATCTCACCAATTACAGAGAAGAAGTAGGCGACCCGGACAGTGCAGGCCACCAGTCAAACGCTCTACACATCAGACCGTCTACACACAGAGCCGAATCCCGCGGCCCGGGGCGATCGTCGCGCGCCCAGCGCAAGCCGTGATGCAACGATTTCGCGTGCTTCCACCACGGCGACATAGCGCCCGTTGGCGGTCGGTTCTCACAAAGCGGGCGGTAGACTACCACCGATTGGGAATTCGGATCAACATCGGTTGCCCGTGGGATTTGGAGAATCTAGAGCGTGCGCAGCGTCGCGCGCAACGAGACGGCGTGCTAGCAATGTCACTCGTGGAGCGCGCTGCTGGCGTCGGCAGACCTCTCGCAATCGACAAAGTTTGCCGAATTGACTCAATCACTAATTGCTCCTCCGCCGATACCTTCCTGCGGCCCGATGTGCCAGCGCGGCGACAGCCGTTCGGCACTCTGACTTGCTGTCGGCCGAGTGATTCCTGCTCGGCACGGCGGCAATATTCAACGTCAAAGATTGTGGTGGGAGACTCTCGTGAAGCAGCAACGCATCCTTCCGACGCTTTCGCTCATAGTCGGGGTCGGTGGCCTCGGCGCGCTGGCTTACGGCATCGGACCAGGAAACTCGCCCTTGCCCGGCCTGTGGCAAGCGCTGCTAGCCCCTCACGCGGCACGCGCCGACGATGGCCCGTTGCCGACTTTGGCGCCGGCGCGCCGCGCACTGCCGGTTCCCAATCCGTTTGCGACATTGGATGCGGAAACCTTGCAGCCGACACAGGATCAGGCACCGCGGACTGCTCGGGCACCGGCCAGTGTGACACTGCCGGCGGCCAAGCACACGGACCGATACCATTCGGTTCCCAACTTGGAGCCATTGCCGCAACGGCG
This sequence comes from Pirellulales bacterium, assembly GCA_036490175.1. Lineage (NCBI taxonomy): Bacteria > Pseudomonadati > Planctomycetota > Planctomycetia > Pirellulales > Pirellulales bacterium. The sequence goes on from DASXEJ010000139.1 coordinate 21,730, forward strand.
CACCAATCCGCAACTCGCCGAAACAGGCGCAGCATGCACGACAAAATGCGCCGGCGACGGCCAATGCGCCGCGCATGGCGAACCGGAATTGGCCGCCGAGCGGCCGAGCTTGCAATCGAAAATGCGCGATCGATACGCGTCATTCCGCGACGAAGGGATCATTCCCGTGACGCATAACGAACCGGTCGCGGAAGACGACGAGCCGGCGCCAGCCGCGATTCCCGAGGAGCAAGACAGCAACGAACCCATCCCGGCCGAGCCAATTGCCGAACCGATCGTCGAGCGCGCGCCGGCCGCCGCGCCCGAAACGTTTACGCCCACCGACGCCAGCGATCGCACCAATGGCGGCGTAACGCTGCAATGGATCACACCGACGTCGGTTAGCGTGGGACAGGAAGTCATTTGCCAACTGGTAGTCCGCAATGTCAGCGATTCCACGGCGCAGGCCGTGCAAGTCGAAGCGCAAGTTCCCGTGGGTGTTGACCTGGGGACCACCGAACCACGGGCAGCAACCGACGATGGTCGCATTGTGTGGGAATTGGGCGATATGGCGCCCGGTGCGACTACTACCGCGCAAGTCAGCTTCACGCCGCGTGAACAAGGGGACGTAACACCACGGGCCGCCTTGAGATTTACTCGTCAGGTCGCCGCCACCATTCAAATCGTCGAAGCACGCTTAACGATGATGATCGAGGGTCCGCAGGAATCCGTGGTGGGCCAGCCGACTCCGTATCAGTTTCGTGTCACCAACGAGGGCACTGGCCCGGCGATAGGCGTGGCCGTCGATGTCGCACTCGGCGAGGGGTTGGAAGCCGCTAGCGGATCGAAACCACGCTACGTGATCGGCACGCTCGGCCCGGGCGAGTCCCGGCACGTTCAAGTGATGATCTCTGGTGCGCAGCAGGGCGATTTCAAAATCGCCGGGCAGGTCGTCGCCGGCAAACGTGCGATGGACAAGGTCCTGCACAATATTCGCATCGTGCAGCCGGCGTTAGCAGTCGCCATGGAAGGTCCGAAGCTGCGGTTTGTCGACCGCCGCGCCGCCTACACCATCAAAGTGCAAAACCCTGGCCCAGCCGCCATCGACAATGTGCAGTTGCTCGAAAATATCCCGGAAGGCTTCCGCTTTGTCGAAGCCACCTCCGGAGGAAGTTTCGATCGCGGTGCCCGGCAAGTGGCCTGGTTCGTAGGCCGCTTGGAAGCCAACGAGGCCGCCACGGTGGGCGTGCAGTTGATCGCGGTTGAAGAAGGAGATCATCGCCTGAACGCCGCGGCCAAAGCAGACTTTGGCGTAATCGGCGAGGCCGAAACAACAACCCGCGTCAAAGGCGCGCCCCATGTCGTGATCGACGTCACCGAGGACGACGATCCGGTCGAGGTCGACGGCGAGACGATCTATCGCATCCGCTTGTCGAATGCGGGATCGACGCCGGCCCGTCGCGTACAGTTCGCCGCTGAGGTGCCACGCGAAATGCAGGTTCTGGACGTCAACGGTCCGGTTCCTGGCACGATCAAAGGTCGACAGTTGGTCTTTCCGCCGGTTGCTGTCTTAGAGCCCGGACAGAATGCCAGCTACGATGTCCACGTAAAGTGCCAGAAGGCCGGCCAGGTGCGCTTCAAGGCGTACTTCCGCAGCGAAGACTCGCCCGACGCCGTGCTCGAGGAAGAGACGACCAAGATCTACGCCGACTGACATCGCAACGATGAGGCTGCCCTGTCGCGGCCCATAATTTTCACAGAAGGGCCGACCTTCACCGCCAGCGTGCGGTGGAGGACGGCCTTTTTTGTTGCGCCGGACAGCCAAGCGATCAACTAGGGTGATTGCCCCAAAAATACGGCGGGGAATTATTCAATTAATGGAATTATTCACCGCTCGAAAAATTGACCATCTTGACCTTAACCGCGCCGCCATTCCCTGGAGAACACGATGTTTCCCAGATTTTCTGTCCGCGCAGTGGTTAAGGTCGGTTTTCCCGGCATGCCTCCATCTTACCGCAGGCAAGCGTGGACCTCAGGTCGTGAAACCAGCCACGGCGAGGCATCGACGGTGCCCCATTTGCGCGCATGCACGCAGGCCAAAGTCCTTGCTGAACTAGAAATCACCGCGCACTTCAACCGTCATTATTTGAAACGGGGCGCGACGGTGTTCGGCTGCCAGCTACGAGCAGCGTCCAGAATCTCGCGAGGGCGGTTCTGCGTCGCGGCGGCCGGCTTGTTTGCGATCGATGCCAGCCGTCGCGCCTGTTGGGCGTGCCCTTCCAGCGATAATTGCCGCAACAGTTCCGGCGAGGCGTGGTCGACGACAACGATTTCGCTCATGGCGTGCGGATCCGTCAACGGCCGTACGATGCACACCACCTCGGCATCGCCGGCACCAGAGCGAATCTTTTCCAGCAGCGATCTTTCAGCCGGGGTTAGCGGGGCATCACCCATCTGACCGGCCAACGGGCCACGTGGATCGTCGGCGCTGGTCGGCACGACGCGCGGCGCGGCGCCGGGTCGACCCGCGGCGGGCATCTCTTGCGCCATCGCTGGCAGCTCGCGCGATGGCAAGGCGGTGGGGGCAGCAATCATCTCGGTGAGCCCTTTCCGTGTGAGTTCGCCGTGGATCGCCCCGATGCCGGCGTAGAGTCCTTCGTTGTCGGCCGGATCAGCGGCATTGCAAACGCCAATCACGAATCCTTCGGCTGTGAACAGGCCACCGCCGCTGCGCCCTTCAACCGGTTGCCCCACCACTTGAATGTTGGGGGCGGGCGCGTACTTGTCCGTGCTCGCCACATGGCTGACACGGGCCGACGGCTCGCGGCCATTGTCGCAGCCGACGCTGATCACGGCGTCGCCACGCTTCACCATATAGTCCGTCGGCGCCACCTTCGCGACGATCACATGCACGCCCGGCCGAAAGGTTACCAGGCCCACGTCGCGCTTCAGGTCGTAGCCAATCAATTGACCCGGAACTCGTTTGGGCGAACCCGGGCCAAACAGATCGATGAAGATGTTGCCGTTCCCCTTCGACTCGCGAAAGATGTGCCCGCAGGTCAGCACCAGGGCTTCGCCGGCGCGCGCGTCGATAATCGTGCCCGAACCCACGGAGTTTCCGTCGGCGTCTTCGACCTTCAAGCGCACGCTCGAAGCCAGGCACTTTTCCGCCGCCTGATTGTTTCGCGCGATCGCGTCCCCGGCGGCGGTCAAAGCCTCGCGATGTGGACCCTGCCCCACGGTCGGGTCAGACGTCACCAAAGGTTGCTGGCTAAGCTGCCCGGGCAGGGACACGCCCTGTACCGCCGCATCCGGCGCGAATGTGCTGGGACGACCCGGGCCAGATATGCCGGCGTCGGGTGATTGACCGCGCATGGCGGGTGCGGGGGGCATGGCGGGCGGTGGCAGGAAGGATCCGCCGGCAAATGTCGCTGCATTGCCGGCCGCCGCGCTCGGGCCGGAGGGTTGCGACGATCGCGATCGACTGGCCAGCTGCAACATCTGCTCCAGCCTGGCTCGCGAAGTGCCGCCGACGACACGATCGACTTCCTGGCCGTCGACGAGCATCACGAAACAGGGAATCGAAGTCACGCCGAACCGCGCGGCCAGCGCCTTGTCTTGATCGATGTCGACCTTGCGCACAGGTTTGCCTTGCGCCGCCAACGCATCGACGATCGGCTGCATCTGGCGGCAGGGGCCGCACCAAGACGCCGAGAAATCGATGAGCTCGGTCTGACCCACACCCGACACTGCGAGACACGCCACGATGGAATGCAACGACAGCATGGATCCCTCCTTGGATCATGCGCTTCATGCGCGGATTCGGCAGCGCGCCTGCGGGGGTGCGCGACCTCATCGTCGAAACTGCGGGCTGCGAACGGGGAGATATGGGTCAACAGGTGGCGCTCCCATGCGGAAAGCGCAGCACACCAGCGAGGGCAACCTCCTTGTCGCCGTCACGACCGACCGAACACGCTTCGTCGCGAGTCAGTTTCCATACTGACAAAGGACACCAGCGAGGGCGTGTCCATCACAACGTCGGGGTAGCGCGCCTGCCGATCACTAACTCAGTCCAGAACAGAGCGGCGGTATATTGCCGGCCTTTGGTATTTCTTACAAGACCAACCGCGTCATGCGGCCATCGACCTGCGGGGAAGAACACCCCGCAAGATGCGAGAAAAGCGGTCCTGTGCGAGCCTCCGGGCCGTAAATACTGTCATCCCTGTAGCGGGCCGAAGAATCCCGATATGCACCTCGCGTGCCAATTCTCGCTGGGAGTGGAGCGCGGGCGGTCGCCGGTAGTCCGTTGTCAGTGGACAGCACACATAGGTGATGCATTGCCGATTTCGGGCATGCGTCCGACGAAAAACTGCTGGCTGCTGATTGCCACAGGAGATCGCTCTCCCGAGGTCGAGGGGGGTCGGATACAATGCCGCTCGCTCGGCAGAATTGTCCGCAGTAGCTAGCAGATGCGGGCTTCAGGTTACTCCTTAATACCTGCTTCCAAGTACCCGATTCCTAGTTCCTACTCTCTAGTGCCTGCTCGCTTGCAACAAACGCCCCGCTGATCACCGCCCACTGACTACCGACTACTCATAATCATCGCTTATGCGCCGCATCCTTGTTACCAGCGCCTTGCCTTATGCCAATGGCCACATTCACTTGGGCCATTTGGTGGAATACATCCAGACCGATATTTGGGTGCGGTTTCAACGGCTGCGGGGCAATCACGTGGTTTATGTCTGTGCTGATGACACGCACGGCACCGCGATCATGATTCGCGCCCGCCAGGAAGGGCGCAGCGAAGAAGCCGTCATCGCCGACATGCAGGCGGCACATACCGAGGATTTCGCCGGATTTGACGTTGTCTTCGATCACTATGGCAGCACTCACACCCAGGCCAATCGCGAGCTGTGCGGAGTGTTCTGGAAATCGTTACGTGCGGCGGGGCTGGTCCGCGAGCGCGAAGTCACCCAACTGTTCGATCCAAAGGCCGGCACGTTTCTGGCCGATCGGTTCGTGAAAGGGACCTGTCCCAAGTGTAAGTCACCCGATCAATACGGTGATAGCTGCGACAAGTGCGGTTCGACCTATTCCCCGACCGAGTTGATCAACCCTGTGAGCACCCTTTCGGGCGCCACGCCCGAATTGCGGGCAGCCGATCATCTGTTCATTCAGACCGAGCAGTTGCGACCCTTTCTGAACGAGTGGACGCAAACAGGTGATCACCTGCACCCCGATGTGGCCAAGTGGCTGGCGGCGGCGTTCTTGTCGGAGCCACTGCGCGATTGGGACGTATCGCGCCCGGCGCCGTACTTCGGGTTCGAGATTCCGGACTCGCCCGGCAACTATTGGTATGTCTGGTTCGACGCGCCGATTGGCTACATCGCCGCCAGTAAAGAATGGTGCGATAAACATGGCGAGAAGTTCGAGTCCTGGTGGCGCAGCGAAACGACCGAAGTGCACCACTTCATCGGCAAGGACATCACGTATTTTCACACGCTGTTCTGGCCCGTGATGCTGAAAGCCAGCGGCTTTAACCTGCCGCAGATGATTCACATTCACGGTTTTCTGACCGTCAACGGCGAGAAGATGTCGAAGACCAAGGGGACGTTCGTGCGGGCCACGACGTACCTCGATCATCTCGACCCGGCTTACCTGCGCTATTACTACGCCGCGAAGCTGACGCCCAAGCTCGACGACTTGGACATGAACCTGGACGAGTTCGTGAATAAGATCAACAGCGACCTGGTGGGCAAGGTGGTGAACCTGGCCAGCCGCACGGCGCGCTTCGTCGAGTCGACTGGTTTCTCGGCCCAGTATCCGGACGACGGAGGATTGTTCGCCGCCGCGGCAGCCGCGGGCGAAGAGATCGCCGCCGCATACGACGCCTGCGATTACAACCGCGCCATGCGGTCGATCATGCTGCTGGCCGACCGCGCCAATAAATATGTGGAAGAGCGCGAGCCCTGGAACCTGCGCAAGGACAGCACGCGTGCGGCCGAATTGCAGGACGTGTGTACGGTGGCACTGAACCTGTTCCGCCAGTTGGTCGTCTATCTGTCTCCTGTGCTGCCCAGCCTGGCACGTCAGACCGCGGCATTGTTGAACCGGCCGATCGAGCGCTGGGACGAGGCCGCCGCGCCGCTGGTGGGGACCAAGGTCAGCCGCTTTGAACATTTGATGAAACGTGTCGAACCCGTGCAGGTAGAAGCCATGATCAACGCCAGCCGTGAAGAAGCACCGGTCGCCATTAAAACGATTAACGACGCGGCTACGGCGATAAGCGCCACAACCGCCGCGCCGGCCGCTGATGGGCCAGATGCATTGGCTGCCGAGCCGCTGTCGGCGACCGTCTCGTTCGACGATTTTGCCAAGGTCGACTTGCGCGTGGCCCGCGTCGTGGCAGCCGTCGAGGTTCCCAAGAGCAAGAAGCTCTTGCAGCTGACGCTCAGCCTGGGTGGCGACGAGCGGCGCAACGTGTTTGCCGGCATCAAGGAAGCCTACAAACCCGAGCAGTTGGTGGGCCGGTTGGTGATTTTTGTGGCCAACCTGGAACCGCGCAAGATGACTTTCGGCATGAGCGAGGGAATGGTCGTGGCGGCCGGCCCCGGCGGCAGCGAGGTCTTTGTACTCAGCCCCGATGCCGGCGCCGTGCCGGGCCAGAGGATCCACTAGAGATGGATCTACTAGTGCGCGGGTGGCCGACGTGTGCTCCGGCTGCCGGTGGCGCGATGCCTCTGCCTCTCGTGCCCGCTCTGGCGTTGCCCCGCCGGTTTATGGCCGTAATCTTGCGTGCTCTCCCGGGAGTCGACATGCCGGGGCGAAATATACGAAACTAATTTGACATAGTATTACATCTCCGTTAGGCTCGCCAAACAGACGTCGGCTTCTCACTCGCACCTTCGCATCAGCCGGCCAGGGCCTATTCAGCAGGAGCATCTCATGGGGCAGCGGGCAATTCTCGCCGCGATTCTGGTGCTGGGCTCAACCAGTTCTGCGCAGGCTATCAGCCTGGTCGTGATGGCCGTGAATAACAGCCCGGGCGTCGTCGGAGCAAAAGCCTTTACGCTGGGCATCCAAATCACGCAGGCCGACTTGTTCGCACCCGGCGTGGGGGCCCATCCGACGCTGGCCTTCAAGAACCTGACATTCCTAGGCAATGTTAATGGCCCGATCCAAGCTGGGGGGCCTTGAACGTGCCAGATATTCAATCTGCTTGGGCTACATTGGATTCGTTTAGCAATAACAGCATCGAAAACGGAGGAGCCGGAGGCCCGAGCTTTCCGACTTCTGGATCCGCGGCGACGGAACTTTACGGGGACAGCTGGTGGTATTCGGGCCCCACGGGAGCGCTACAAGGAATCAACGGCTTCTTCCCGAATGTGGACGACGCGTTCGGGACCGTCACGACGGTGAATAGCGGGCAAGGAGTCTACGCGCAAGGGCCTGGCGCAGCGGTTGGGACGGCGGGATTCCTGTGG
>DASXEJ010000140.1 GCA_036490175.1 Pirellulales bacterium
ACTTGACGTTGGCAGGTCGTGGTGCGCTCGCATTTCCCTAAAAAACCAGGGTTTCTGTCCGTCTGGTCAAGTCGTGGTCGTCGTTTTTCGCAGCGGTGAATAATTCCATAAATTGAATAAATCGGCGCGGCCCGCCGTCAACCGCAAATCTGGCCGCCCTGAAAAATCACGCCGCGCTGCAAGCGCACGGCTGTATGTACGGCACAGTGCGATATCCGGCGCGGTGCGATACCGCACCCAGTGCATTCACACCTCTACCATTTCAGGGAGATGGCTTTTTGCGCCCGCGCATATGTGGCACACACAAATGTTGTGGGCAAACGTTTTTGCAATCCACGCGCTAATGCTATGCACGCGCATATACATCGCTGCGTCGAGCAACGTTCAAAATCCCACTCCCATTCAGGGAGGGATTAGGAAAGGGTAACGCGCCCCTTGGGTCTGGGAGGGCAGGACGCACGTGGCACGGGAAGGGGCGACGCGCACCGTCACGCAGTCGTCGTCGGTCCTTGTAGATGTCGCAGAATGTCTTGCACGACGGCGTCGAGGTCCTGCAGGACTTCGTCGTTTGTGTAGCGGATCACGCGCAAGCCCCCCTCGGCGAGCCTTTCGGCCCGTCCGGCGTCGTAGCTTTGGCGGTCGTCCGCCGTCGGCGCGTTGATTTCGACGACCAATTGTGCGGTGGCGCAATAGAAGTCGACGACAAAACGGTCGATCGCCACCTGGCGGCGGAATCTCCAACCGGACAGCTGTTTGCTGCGCAGCCGGTTCCACAACATTTGCTCGGGCGTGGTCGGCACGCTGCGCGGCGCGCCGGCCTTGTTCTGTGGAGTCGGACGAACACGATGACCTTTCGGGGGCATGGCAACTCTTGGATTGGCGAACAAGGGGCATTGTCCCGCCCACGGCCGGCGAGCAAGAAGGTGCTGGATCAGCTGGCGAGCGTGGCGAGGGGATTCTGGCGGTTTGTCAGAGGTAGTTTAACCGGAGCATGCCCGCAGTGGGAGCCAAAGACGGCCGCAATCATTTCGATCGTGGCCCGTGCGTCGTAGGCGTTGCACCTGGTGTCGCGGTTTTCGCGGATCGCCGCCAGCAGATCTTCGACGGCGGCCTTGTTGCCCGCGTGCGCTGTGCCGTCGGTGAGTGGTTCGGGCTGTCCCACGCCGGCGCTCGAGACATCCTGCCACGGTGCGCCAGACGTCCAAGAGGGGTCGGCCAGCAGTTTCACTTTGGGCAGGTAGCCGGTTTGAATTTCGATGAGTCCACCGGTGCCGCAGATTGTGACGCCGAATCGTGTCCCTGGGCCCGCACTGCGGCACGAATTGAAATACGCAGTCCGGCTGTCCGGCAGACCGAACATGGCGCTCACCGTGTCGCCGGCCAGCGGGCCGAGTCCTTCGGGACCTTCGCGCACGTCCTCGCGGCGCACTGGATGGCCATCGACCAGGACCGAGGCGAAGCACCACTGCGGATCGCCGCCAAAAATGCGGATCAGGTCCATGATGTGCGAGCCGAGCACGAACAGGTCTTCGCCGCCGCCGCGCTGGTCTTCCTTGCCGCGCGAGCGCAGTTCGAGCACGCGGCCGATCTTGCCGTCGGCAATCAAACGGCGGACGACGTCGATCTTGGGGCTGTAGTGGGTCTGATGGGCGATCGCCAACCGAGTGTGTGTGCGTTCGCAGGCCGCCACGATCTGGTCGGCTTCGGCCGGCGTACGACAGAAGGGCTTCTCCATAAATATATGGATGCCACGCTCGGCGGCGGCCACAGCCATGTCGCGATGCTGGTCCACCCAACGCGGGGCGATGGCCACGATGTCGGGCTTCACGTCATCCAGCATTTTGCGATAGTCGCTGAATGCGCGGTCGACGCCGAGTCGCATGGCGGCCTTGGCCAGACCGTCGCGATCGTCATCCGCCACGGCCACGACTTGCGTCTCGGGCACATCGGCCCAGACGGTGTCCAGACCGTGCCCATAGTCGCCACGTCCCGTGCGGCCAATCACTGCAACGCGAACAGAATCGGCCATGCTTTTGGCCCTCGACGATTATTTGCGTTCGGTTAGCTGGGAACAAACGTCCGCGCCGTGGGATCGCTACTCCGCCGGTCTCGGTATCGCTGGCCGTGCACTATGAACTTCCTGTAACATTCGCGGGCGACAGGAAGCAGGCCAAAAAGCTGAGCAGACAAGCGAAACGACGATCGCAACCTACCACGCCAACACGCGCCCAGCTACGCGCTAGGCGGGGGAACGGTATATAATTGGCCGACATATATAATGTGCAGCAACGCTACCGGGATATCCACCTGCACGACCCCCTTCCGCATGCTGTAATTAGGGATCGCATTGAACGAATTGCCGCAAGAAGTACCGTCGCTGGATACAGTTGAAGGCCTTACCGACACTTGGAATGCGGATCGCGTCAGTGACTTGATCGCCATGATCAAGGATTCGGCCGATAAACTGGCGGCCGACCGCACCAGCCGCGGCGATCTGAAAATCCTCAGCCGCGCCATCCGTGAACTGCGCTGGGCGTTCAAAGTCTTCGCCCCTTATCGATCGCGGCGCAAAGTCACGGTGTTCGGTTCGGCCCGCACCCGCCCGCACGAAGCCACGTTTCAGCAGGCGGTCGATTTCGGCCGGGAAATGGCTGCCCGCAGTTGGCTGGTCGTCACCGGCGCGGCCAGCGGCATCATGGAGGCAGGCCATCTGGGAGCCGGCCGCGAAAACTCGATGGGACTGAACATCATGCTCCCTTTCGAGCAGGATGCGAATCCCGTCATCGCGGGCGATGCCAAACTCGTCCATATGAAATACTTTTTCACGCGCAAGCTGATGTTCGTAAAAGAGTGCGATGCCGTGTGCCTGTTGCCCGGCGGTTTTGGCACGCTGGACGAAGGCTTCGAGGTGCTGACGCTCTTGCAAACCGGCAAGCGCGACATGGTGCCGATCGTCTTTTTGGACGAAAAGGGGGGCAGCTTCTGGCCCGAGTTCCACGAGTACATTAAGCGTCGCTTGCTGGGACACGGCATGATTTCGCCCGAAGACTTGTCATTGTACAAGCTGACGGACGACGTCGGCGAGGCGGTGCGCGAGATCGATCATTTCTATCGCGTCTACCACAGCATGCGGTACGTGAAGAACAAGCTCGTGGTGCGGCTCAGTCATGCTCCTAGCGAAGAGCTGCTGGACGCCATCAACGCTCACTTTGCCGACATTCTGATCGACGGCAAATTCACCGTGTCCGAGGCGTTGCCGGACGAAAAGGACGAGCCGCAGTTGGCTCCGCTGCCACGGCTGGTGTTCCAGTTCAATCGCCGTAGCCTGGGACGGCTGCGCCTGCTGATCGACGCATTGAACCGCGGCAGCCTGGCGGTGTCTTAAAGGTCGCGCCTCCGGTCAGTGGGGCGCATCTCTTGCCTGGGCGGTTCATCCGCCGCGAATCAGATGGTGAACATACGTGGACCAGTTTCTATCGAGAGAAATCGTCCGGCACGCCGTGCGCGACGCCCCGTGAATGCATCAACATATGATGGCGCGTTGAAAAATCGTTGCATTCAAGGAATGTGAATGCGATAATCCGGGCGCCCGCTTTTTAGCCTGCCTCAGCACCCCACCGGTCCTGCTCACGGGAGGAGCCCTATGACTCCGACAGCCGTGTTTCCACGTCTTGTCGCGCTATCGCTTGCGATCGCTTTGGCCTCGAACGTCGTGGCCGAAGAAGTCGCCATTAATACCAGTGTGCCGCCGCCCGCCGGCCCAGCGGCCCCAGTCGTCGACTTGGGCGCCGCCACGGAACTGTCCTTTGCCACGGGCGCCAATGCGTTATTGCGCGGCCGTGACGCCCAGCGTCAATTGGTGGTGATGGCCAAGTACGCCGCCGGCATAACGCGAGATGCCACCCGCCAGATCGCCTTTTCCAGCAATCCTGCCGGCATCGTCTCTGTCGACAGCACAGGCCTGGTCACTCCGCTGGCCGATGGCAAGACAGTTGTCACGGCCCAAGCAGCTGGCGGTGTGAACGCCAGCATGGAAGTGGCGGTGGATCATTTTGTCGACGATCCGCAGATCAATTTCCCGAACCAGATCGTGCCGATCTTTACCAAACTCGGCTGTAACAGTGGCGGATGCCACGGTAAGGCCAGCGGCCAGAACGGTTTCAAGCTGTCGCTGCTTGGGTTCGAGCCGGGCGAGGATTATGAGCATCTGGTTAAGGAAGCGCGCGGCCGGCGTTTGTTCCCTGCAGCGCCTGATCGCAGCCTGCTGCTGACCAAGCCGATCAACGCCATTCCGCATGGTGGCGGTCAGCGGCTGGATAAGGAATCGCTCGAATATCGACTGTTAAAGCGCTGGATCACGCAGGGCATGCCCTACGGCAAAGATACCGATCCCAAGGTCGCGCGGATCGAAGTCCTGCCGGAATACTCGATCATGGCCCGCCGAGGTGAGCAACAGATCGCCGTGCTGGCACACTACACTGACGGCGCTATAGAGGATGTGACGCGGCTGGCCCAATTTGATCCTAACGACAATGAGATGGCCGAAGTCTCGAACCTAGGCCTGGTCAAGACGCTCGACCTGACCGGCGACGTGGCCGTAATGGCACGCTACCAGGGGCATGTGGGTGTGTTCCGGGCCAATGTGCCGTTGGGTGTGAACGTCGACACTCTGCCGCCCTCGCAAAACTTTGTCGACGACCTGGTTTTCGCGAAGCTGAAGACCCTCGGCGTGCCCCCCTCGGTGGTTTGCGACGACGCCACGTTCCTGCGTCGCGTCAGCGTCGATATCGCCGGACGTTTACCGACGCTGGAAGAGACCAAAGCCTTTCTGGCCGAAACGGATCCCGCCAAGCGCGATCGGGCGATCGATCGTTTGCTGGACAGCAGCGATTACGCCGACTACTTCGCCAACAAGTGGACCGCGGTGCTGCGTAATCGGCGCCAGAACCCCAATTACATGCACGGCACCTACGCGTTCCACGACTGGATTCGCGAAAGCCTGTATGCCAATAAGCCGTATGATCAGTTCGTGCGCGACATTCTGACCGCCTCGGGCGATGTGGGCGACAATCCGCCCGTGGCCTGGTATCGCGAAGTAAAGGACACGAATCAGCAGGTCGAAGACAGCGCGCAATTGTTTCTGGGATTGCGGATTCAATGTGCCCGCTGCCATCACCATCCGTTCGAGGCCTGGAGCCAGCGCGACTACTACGGTTTCTCGGCGTTCTTCTCGCAGGTAGCGCGCAAGCCGGGAGATCAGACTGACGAGCAGCGCGTCTTTAGCAAGCGCGGTGCCGCCCGGGCCACGAATCCGAAGACAGGCGAAAGCCTGCCCCCGACCGGCCTGGGAGCAAAGCCCAGCGACGTTTCGCCCGAGCGCGACCCGCGCGAGGCTTTGGTTGATTGGATGGCGGCGCCGGACAACCCGTTCTTTGCCAAGGCGCTGGTGAATCGGTACTGGAAGCATTTCTTCAGCCGCGGCATCGTCGATCCCGAAGACGACATGCGGGTGACGAACCCGGCCTCGAATCCACAGTTGCTTGACGCCCTCGCCAAGCACTTCGCCAGCAGTCATTTCGATCTGAAAGAGCTGGTGCGGACCATCTGCCGCTCGAGCGCTTATCAACTGAGCGCGCTGCCGAACGACTACAACCTGAACGACAAGCAGAATTTCTCGCGCTACTATCCCAAGCGCCTCACGGCCGAGGTTCTGTTGGATGCGTTGGACGGCGTTACCGCCGCGCCCAGTAGCTTCTCGGGATTGCCGGCCGGCACGAGGGCCGTGCAGATTCCGGATACGGGCGTGAATTCGTACTTCCTCACGGTATTCGGCAAGCCCGAAGCAGCTAGTGCTTGCGAGTGCGAGCGTTCGCAAGAGGCCAACCTGGCGCAGAGCCTACACCTGCTGAATTCCAGCGAAGTGCAAGGCAAGCTGGCCAACGGCAGCGGACGTGCCGCCCGGCTGGCCGGCGACAAGCAACGCAGCGACGAAGACAAGGTGCGCGAGCTGTACCTGTGCGTCTACTCGCGCGAGCCGGCCTCGGACGAACTGGCGATCGCGACCGGCCACCTGGCCAAGAACGAGAACAAGCAACAGGCCTTCGAGGACATCCTCTGGGCTTTGGTGAATACCAAAGAATTCCTGTTCAATCACTAGTCGGGGCAAAGGCAGGCGGCTCGGCGGCAGCCGGGGCGACTGACAGTTTGTTGCCCGCGATGCGGTTTGCCGACGCGGAAGTGGATTTTTACGCGGCCGGCAATCAGACTAGAGCCTTGAAGTAGGCCTTGGGCCCGCAGCCCACGGCACTGTAGATCCTGCCCTCGGGTTTTGAAAAGCATTGGCGGAACCTGGCGAGCCCTTCGCCGGGTGCTGGAGTAGCGTCGAGCGCGACCGAATGGCTACTGCGCGACACTCGCGTGGCGGCCCAGCGATCGGCTTTGCGGCGCGAGGACTTAGACCCACCTTCCCAACCTACCTGCCCCGCAACGACCTGCCGGTCGTTCGGCCCCGCACCAGGGCCTCGACGATGGAGAATGCTGTGTCTCGAATCTCGACCGGAGCGCGTCGCGCCGTAGTGTGCTGGATGCGCCGTCTGCTACTTGTTGTTGCGCTGCTGATGATCCCCGCAGGCAGTGCGTGGGCCCAGTTGCCAGCCGCGCAGTTGCACGCGTTATTTCCGGCCGGCGGACGGCAAGGAACGATTGTCGACGTGCGGCTTGCTGGCGGCACCGATATCGACGGCGCCGATCGGCTGGTCTTCTCGCATTCGCATGTCACCGCTGTGCAGAAAACACGGGCTCCCACGCCGTTTGAATCCGGACCGCAAGGAATTCCGAGTGAGTTCACCGTGGCCATTCATCCGGACGTGCCGCCGGGCATCTACGAGGCGCGATTCAGCGGAAGATTCGGCATCTCGAACCCGCGCGCATTCGTGGTGGGCAATCTGCCCGAGCAAAAGGAGCCGGCCGACAATCACTCTCCGGAAAAGGCCGCGGCGATCCCGTTCAATACGATCATCAATGGCACGGCCGATGCCACCAGCAACGACTACTTCAAGATCGCGCTCAAGAAAGACGAGCAAGTGGTGATCGACTGCTGGGCCGAGCGCATCGATTCGCGGCTGGATGGCACGCTTGTAATTTACGATGCGAGTGGTCGTGAACTGTCGTTCGATCGTGATACGAATCGCCGCGATCCACTCTTGGCGTTCACAGCGCCGGCCGACGGCTTGTACACCATCAAGCTGTACGACTTCCTTTATCGGGGCGGCGCCGACTACTTCTATCGCTTGCTCGTTACCACAGGTCCCTATATCGACTTTGTCGATCCGCCGGTCGCGGTGCCTGGAACGAAGGCGAGCTTCACGCTTTTCGGCAGCCATTTGCCGGGCGGGGCCAAGGTCGAGGGAATGACCTCGCGCGGCCGTACGCTTGAGAAATTGACGATCGAGATCGAAGCGCCAGCCGGCCAGGCTACAGACGAGTTGACGATCAGCAACCTGGTGCGAGCCCAAGACGCAACGCTCGACGGCTTTGAATACCGGCTTTCGACGCCGGCCGGGGATTCAAACCCCTGCCTGATTGGCTTCACGTCGGCCGCCGTGGTTGAAGAGCAAGAGCCTAATGACGACCCGAACAAGCCGCAGCCGATCAGCGTGCCTTGCACGTTTGTGGGTCGGTTCTCGCCGCGCGGCGACTACGACTGGATTTCGTTCGAGGCCAAAAAGGGTGACTCCTACTGGATCGAAGCCATCTCGCAGCGGCTGGGGCTGCCGACCGATCCGTATGTGCTCGTACAGCGCGTCTCGCGCAACGATAAGGGCGAGAGCCAAGTGACCGACGTCCAAGAGCTGGACGACGCGGGCAAAGGCGCCGGCATTCCTTCGTTCCGGCCCGAAAGCGACGATCCGGCCTATCGATTTCTGGCACCGGAAGATGGCACCTACCGCGTTCTGATTCGCGATCTGTACGCCGGCTCGCGTGGCGATCCACGTTTGATCTATGCCTTGGCCATCCGCCGCGCGGCGCCCGATTTCCGCCTGGTGGCCGTGCCGGCTTACCATACGAACCTCACGGCGCCATCGGATTTTCAGCCGGGCAATCCGTTGTTGCGGCGCGGCGGCACCGAGACGATTAACGTGGTGGCGTTGCGACGCGACGGATACGCAGGCGAGATCAACATCACCGTTGACGGACTTCCTGCCGGAGTGACGGCCCGCCCGGGATTGATCCCGGCCGACCAGAATACAACGACGATCGTATTGCGGGCCGCTGAAGATGCTCACGCCTGGGCCGGCACGATTCGCGTTGTTGGCAAGGCTGCCATCGATGGCAAAGAGATCGCCCGCGTGGCACGTCCTGCCGCCATCGCCTGGCCGGTGCCGCTGAACACGCCTCCCGAGGCGCGACTGGCCCGCGACCTGTGGCTGGCCGTACTCGATTTGGATACGGCGCCGTTTTTGGTGGAACTGGGCGAAGACAAGACATGGGAAATGTCGCGCGCCGGCAAGCTCGAGATACCGATCAAGGTCGTGCGTCGCGGCGAAATGAAACAACCAGTCACGCTCACGGCGCTGGCATTACCGGCGAACGTCAAAGCGGCTGCCGTGACGATCGCACCCGAGGCTAGCGAAGGAAAGCTCGCGCTTGAGATCGCGGACAAGGCGAGGCCGGGCGTGTACGACCTCCGCTTGCAGGCGCAAGCAGCCGTCCCATACCGTCGCGATCCGCAAAGCGCCGACGTAGCAGCCGCGGCGAAGCAGGTCATCGAAAAACTCTCTACTGAGCTGGCCGCCGCCTCGCAAGTGACCGAGCAGGCGCGGCTGGCCGCCGAAAAACTGGCCTCCGAGTCGGCCGCCGCCAGCACCCAGGCCACAGCGTCGGCACAGGCTCAAGCTCAGAAGGCGACGGCAGCGGCAGACGAAGCCAAAGCCGCCGCGACCAGGCTCACGCAAGCGCGCGAGGCTGCAGAAAAGGACTCGACGAACCAGGCGCTGGTCAAGGCGAAGGACGATGCCGAGGTCGAAGTCCAAGTGGCCCAAGTGCAATCCGAGGCGGCAGCCGCCGGACGCGTAGCGACCGACAAAGCAGCCACCGAGGCCGCGGCCAAGATGCAAGCCGCTACGGCTGACAAGGCGATTAAGGACAAACTCGCCGCCGATGCAGCCGCCAAGGCCAAGGCGGCGGCCGACGCCAAAACGGCTGCCGACAAACGCGCGGCGGATCTGGCCAAAGCGGCCGAACAGAAAAACGTCAACGTGTTCGAGTCGTCGACGTCGGCCATACTCAAGATTACTAATGCACCGCTGACACTGTCCGTCACGCCGCCGGCCGCTGCGATCAAGCCCGGCATGCCGCTCGAAATTCCCGTCGCTGTGGGACGGCTATATGGTTTCGCCGATCCGTTGGAAGTCGAGCTGGTCGTGCCCGAGGCGGTCAAGGGTGTGTCGGCAGCCAAGTTGACTCTGCCTCCCGAAATGGTGGACGCAAAGTTCGCTCTGACCACCACGGCCGAATCACCGGCGGGTAAGCATTCGTTGATTGCTCGAACCAAGTTCAAATTTGGCGGAGCGGACTTCACGGTCGATCAGCCTGTGCAAATCAAAATTGAAGCCGCGCAATAGTTCCTACTCAACATTTGCTAGGAAATCCAACTAGAGTGACGTATTCACGCGGTAATGCCATGACAGCAAAGTTAACGAATCGTTTCTCGTTTTGGGCGCCACGTCCCGTTCGCGTGCAAGGCACCAGAACGACGGGCGCAAGAGTGTTGGGTGCAAAAGTGACGGGTGCCATGCCCACGCTCGCGTGGCCATGCCTGATCGCGACGTTCATCGTCACGACGACCACTGCCCCGCACGTGCGCGCCGACGATGCGCCCGCGACGATTCCCATTGCTGACGTAAAGCGTGACGTTCCGGTTGATTTCGCCAAGGATGTGCAACCGTTGCTACAGAAGCATTGCGTGGCTTGCCATAACACCACGACGCACGAAGGGGGCTTAAGCCTGGAAAGCCCGCAAACGATTCTCAAGGGGGGTGACAGCGGCCCAGGTGTCGTGGCCAACAAAAGTGTCGAGAGTCTGCTGCTCAAACGGGCCAGCGGTCAGCTCGACGACTTGATGCCGCCGCCGGGAAACAAAGCCAATGCTACGCCGATGTCGAGCGAGGAATTGGGGCTCGTGAAGCTGTGGATCGACCAGGGGGCGACCGGCAATAATGGCGCGGGCGAGTCGATCGCCTGGCAGCCGCTGCCGCCAGGTGTGAATCCGATCTATGCGGTAGCCCTCACGCCCGATGGCCAATACACAGCCTGCGGCCGCGCGAATCAGATATTTGTCTATCACACGCCCACCGGCAAATTGGTCGGTCGCTTGACCGATCCAGAGTTGTTGCGTGCCGGCGTCTACCAGAAGCCAGGCGTAGCGGATCTTGACCTGGTGCAATCGCTGGCAATCAGCCCGGATGGCTACACGCTGGCCTCGGGCGGCTACCGCACGATCAAGTTGTGGAGTCGGCCGCGTAACGTGCGTGCGTTCACTCTCGACGCCGTAGCGCCCGAATCCGTGGCAGCGATCACCGTCAGTGCCGATGGCAAATGGTTGGCCACAGGCGGTAACGACGGACAAGTGAAATTGTGGGACGCAACCCAAGGCGCCGCGGCCCGAACGCTTTCCGGACACACAGCCGGCATTACGTCGCTCGTGTTTTCGGCGGATGGCGCGCGGCTCTTCTCCGGCTCGCTCGACAAGTCGGTCCGCTGCTGGCAAGTGGCCGACGGCGCGGCGCAAGGTGGCATTAGCGTGCCGGCCGCCGTGAACGCTGTGGCAATTATGGCCGATGGCTCGCAGATCGCGGCCGGTGGCGCAGATAATTTGATCCGCGTGTGGAACATCGCTTCGGCAACGTCGCAACAAGTGGCCGAGGCGGCGCCTGTGGCCGCTTTCTCGGGCCATGCCCAACCGATCACGTCGCTGGCCAACGTGCCTGGCATGCCGCCGCGCATTCTCTCAGGCAGTGCCGACGGCACAGCACGGCTGTGGAACCTGGCCGATGGCAAGGTCATGCAGCAGCTCGATCACGGCAGCCCGGTGACGGCTGTCGCCGTGCGGCCCGATGGAGCTCGCTTTGCCACGGCAGGCGTCGGCGGCATTGCCAAACTGTGGAACGCGGCGGACGGCAAGCTGGTGGCTGACCTGCGCGGTGACGTTCGCGCACAACTGCAAACCGCCTCGGCCGAGCGGACCGTGGCCGATCGCACCCGTGACCTGGCGCACTTCACGGCCGCCGTCGCCACGTCGGAAAAGGCGTCAACCTCGGAAGCCGAAGGCGTAACGAAGGCGATGGAGGCGCTCACCGCCGCTGAAAAGGGTCGCACGGAGAAGACCGAAGCCGCCAAAAAAGCAGAAGAAGAAAAAGTCGCGGCCGAAAAGGCCTCGACCGAAGCCGTGGCCGCCGCTAAAGCGGCCGACGATGCCAAGTCCGGCGCCGACAAGGTCATCGCCGATGCCGAGGCCGCCGCTAAAACCACCAGCGAAATGGCGGCTCAGGCCACGGCCGCAGCCGATGCCGCGCCGGGCAACAGGTTCCTGGCCGACGCCAAAGCCGCGGGTGAGAAAGCTATCGTCGAAGCCACGGCCAAAATCGCCGCTAGCAAAGAAGCCAAAGTCGCTGCGGAGAAGGCCGTGGTGGAGTCGCCGGCTAAAGTCAAAGCGGCCGCCGACGCTTTGGCGGCGAAAGTAAAGGCGGCCACCGATGGTGACGCGGCGCGCAAGCAGGCGGAAACCGGCTTCACCGCGGCCGAGCAGGCACTGGCCGCATCGAACGTCGCCGCCAAGCGCGCGGCCGAGGCCGTACCCGTTGCCAAGGCGACCCAAGCAGCCGGCGAAGCGGCGCTCAAACAATCGCAGGCCGAGCTCGAGAAGGCCAAGCAAACCGCCGTGGCCAGCGAACAACCGATCCGCACCGTCGCGTTCTCGCCCGATAATGTGCAGCTGGTGACCGGCGGTGACGACCGCCTGATTCATCTATGGAGCGCCGACAATGGCGCCGCGTTCGAGACCTATTCGGGTCATGCCGCGCCGGTGCTGGCCGTTGCCTTTGCCGGCGACGGTCGCGTGGTATCTGGTAGCGCCGACAAATCAGCAATCGCGTGGGACCTGCACCCGGCCTGGACCTGGCAGCGCACGATCGGTGGCCCGGAGAGCGCGTTGCTCGTCGACCGGGTCACGGCGCTCGACTTCAGCCCCGACGGCAAGCTACTCGCCAGCGGCAGTGGAGAGCCGTCGCGCAGCGGCGAACTGAAGATCTGGAACGTGGCCGACGGCACACTGGCGCGCGAGATCGCCGACGCTCATAGCGATACGATCTTCGGGCTCGATTTTTCGCCCGACGGCAAGTATCTGGCGTCGTGCGGCGCCGACAAGTTCGTCAAGGTTTTCGACGTGGCCAAGGGAAGTCTGGCTAAGAGCTTCGAGGGGCATACCCATCACGTGCTGACCGTAGCCTGGCAATCGCAGGGACGCGTCCTAGCTAGCGGCGGCGCGGACAACGTCATCAAGGTCTGGAACTTCGAAACGGGCGAGCAGCAGCGCACCATCGGCGGCTTTGCCAAGGAAGTCACTGCCGTGGCCTTTGTCGGCACCGGAGACGAAACGATTTCCTGCACGGGCGACAAGCTGGTGCACCTCTATCAGACCGATAGCGGCAAGAAAGTCCGCGACTTCGGCGGTGCAAGCGACTTCATGTACGCCGCCGCCATCACGCCCGACGGCAAGCTGCTCGTGGCCGGCGGTCAGGATAGCACCCTACGCGCCTGGACCGCACAGGATGCCAAGGCACTCTATACACTCGAAGCGGCAAAGCCGTAGAGCGCGTTCGCCGTCGCTGCTAAACACGTACTTCATTGATTCCGCGCGGGATGCTATGTATTGACGCGTCGAATCGCTCGGCGATTCGCTCGCTTGGACAAGCCAACCGTAACACGCAGGACCAGCAGATCTCGGAAGTCTGCCGGGCGTGCGGCGTCCGCCGGGCAATCGTGCGTGGAAGCATTGCTTCGACCCCTGGCGGACCTGGTACAGAATCCGCAATCGTCTGGCCCACCGTGCGCACCGCCGCGATCGACGCTCTGGCGTTGTTGGGTGGCGATCCGAGCGATGCCGTGCCACGCCAATACCCTATGGGTCGACGGAGCGCTAACCGTGGCCACGGCCGAAACCGTGTTGATCCTGCCCATGGGCAGGCATTGGGTCGTGCTAGCAATCCGTCACGCGATGCCCAGCCGCACGACCATCTCCTTGATGTGACGCAGCCGCCGGTCGCTGTGGTCGCATTTCAACTCCTCGGCGGGAATTAGCGTGCGACGGCAGGAGCGCGGGCCGACGTCGGCGTGCTGGCAATGCGATTGCCGTACCTGCCATGCGCGGTAATGACGGAGAGCCGCATGCGGGAGCGCAGTAGCGGCCGCGCTCTTTTGTCGGAAGACGTATGTGGTTGCAGACGCCCAGAGGGTCACGGCAAAGTCACCGCAAAATACTCAGACAACCATGCACAGTCCCTCTTGCGCCGTCAATCTCTTCGTATTTTGCCCATCTACATGAAACGCCTACCGGAAATGTCTTCGGAATCGGAAGTAACCATTTTTTCGTTAGGGTTTACCTTTCTTACTCAACTGCCGCGACTGGCAAGGCCGATACTACGGGCACGAATACCTACAGCGGAGTTCTCCGCTGTGTGATTGCGCGGATACTGTCCGTGGAACTTATGTGGACTCCGACGATGTCGATTAGCCGCCTGAAAGCGTCCTTGCTCACGTTGGCCGTCCAGATGCTATGCGTCTCGGTGGCGCTGGGAACCGAGCAGGGAGTGCAGCAGTACTCATCCACGCACCCGCCGGGGCCGCAGCAGGCGAGCGGTCCTCCGCAGCCAGGCCATGATCGGCCCGGACCGGGACCCACCGTCGGGGATGAGACGCCGAGCGGCATTGATGCCCCGGGTCCCGAGTTCATGAGCATTGAGGATATGGAGGTTTGGGCCCCGGCGGACATCAGCACCTACGGTGCTGGCATCCCGGCCAATACAGGCTGGTGGTTTTCTTGGGACTATCTGCGATACACGGTGTCGCCGCCGAAGCGGACGATCATCGGTAATCCCAGCATTTCGACCGCGTACTTTACCGGCACGCCGAACTACTTTGGAGCCTCGGTCGGCCAGGGCATCGTGACGCTCCCCAGTTCAATCACGCCGCCTACCGGTACCACAACTCTCGGTGGTAGCAATGCGGGCGTGCAGCTTGGTCCAATGGACACAGGGTTTATTGGCGACGGACCCTCCAACGGCTATCGTTGGGAAGGTGGTTGGATGGACAAGAGCCACGGCTTCTTGCTAAGCGCGTTCAGGCTCTATGACAACGATCAGCAGGCCGTTGGTCAAAACGTGGGCGTACCGTTCTACGCACCGCCGCAAGGGCCCTACGGAATCTCGCTCCTGCAGGGGTTCGTTGACCCGAGCGGTCTAGGACACGACGCCGACCTCAACGGCAACGGCATCTTCGGCCGCTATGGAGCCAACCCGACGTCAGGACAGGTACCTGCCAATCCCGGCACCGCGCCGGACTTCGGTGACTTGGCCACGCTGCCGACGAATTTCACCAGAATCCTTGTCCAGGACCATCGTGCCACGTGGGGCGCCGAAGCCGACTATGTTTGGCGCCTACGAGAGCGTTATCATCCGACGACCTGGGAAATCCTCGGCGGCGTACGCTACTTCCGCTGGGATGAAAGTTTCTACGTCTTGGGTCAAGGTGGCGTACTGGACTATAGCTACTGGAACACCCGTGCCATCAACAACCTGGTGGGTCCCAACATCGGGTTGCGATTTGCCCATCGCCGCAACCGGTTGAATTTGACCAGCGAAGTACGCTATTCGCCAATGGCGAATATTCAGAACAACCAGCAACAAGGACTGATCGCGGGCCTTACTGTCCCTGGTGCGCCGGCAACGATCACCGGCAATTCGCTTAATCTGCAGCCCACCGGCTGGAACACTGCCATCGGCAAGACCGAGTTCTCCAACCTCGCAGAGCTGCGACTCAACCTGCAATACCAGATCTTCAACAAGGCCTCGGTCAACGTCGGTTGGACCGGCTTGATCGTCGACGGCATTGCCCGTCCTAGCGACATGATCAACTACACGCTGCCGAACATGGGCCTGCTTGTTCACGGCAACAATCGCCAGACCGTGTTCATGCAAGGCTTCACGCTCGGCTTCATCTTCAATCGCTAGTCGCCCATCGTAGCAACAGCGAACGAAGCGATAGATCAGCGTGATCGTGGGACATTATCCGGTGCCGCGAGGACGGGGTATTACCTGGGGCGACCGGACTGAATTACGGCGCACAATGCCCATCGATCACAGAGAGAGGGTTGCAGCCCGCCGCAATCGAATGGCCGCCCATCCACCAGCGACCGAGGGGACATGACGGAACCACGGCTGGCCAGGATCGTGGCCTGCGTGATTTCTGTGGGACCGACCGTGCCTCCGGTTCCGCGCTCCTGCTCGTTGCGGAAGCTTGGCACATACGCTCACCACGAATGGATGCGAGTCGGATGTTCGGCAACGATAGACAGCTCGCATTGCGTCAATTTCGCAGCGAGCGCCGAGTTCATCTCACAGCGTCCAAGGACAATGCTCACACTTAGACAGCGTCGGCACTGCGCAACTTGCGAAGCTCGTCCAACTCGCTCATCAAGCGATGGCGCAGTGGGCTTTCCGGACGAAGCTCGTCGAGCAATGCTTCCGCCTTGACCAGCGAGGCTTCATCATACTCTCCGCCTTTGAACATCTTCCGCCAGCTGCGCACGACTTCCTGCTCGGTTAGCACTCGGACCACCCTTCTCGAAGAGTTGCAGATTTAGTACAGCCAACACGGCCCGCTGCCGTCTGGCCCCACAACAGGACGACACACTCATCCTACCCGGGACCGCTGTAGGGGACAATCTCGCGATTTCTGCGCTCGAGTCCGCAATGCTGGCAACATGCCGAGTCGTTCGTCCGCAATTGTTAGCGGGCAAACGACTGTAGCGATGGGTCTGTCCCCCCACTGGCGGAGTTCACGGGCGGACAATGGACGCAGGCCGTGGCGAAGCGATGCTCCCTGCCACTACCAGAATTCGCTCCGAAACTACTACTGGTTTACCTCGAAACGCTTTCCAGCGACGCGCGGTGGGCCGGCTCCGGAGAGCCGCGATTTATATAGCCCGGATCGATCTTGGCCAATTCTTCGGCCAGGGTTTCGACGGTGTAGCGGATCTGCTCTTCGGTATGGATCGAGGTGATGAAGAACCGCAGCCTGGCGGCCTTTTCCTCGACGGCCGGATGAAGAATCGGCTGGACGTTGACTCCCCGTCGCTCCATCGCCTGCGACATTTCCAAGCAGTGCAGCGAGTTGCCCAAAATGATGGGGACCACGGGCGAGTCCTTGCTGGAACCCGTGTTCATGCCCCACGACTTGGCGAGATTCAAGAACAATTGCGAGCGAGCCCGCAAATTGGACACCCGTTCTGGTTCGTCCTCCAACAAACGGATGGCGGCCAGTGCGGCCGCCGAGTTCGAGGGCGTGATACCGACGCTGAAGACGAATCCCGGAGCGGTGTACTTCAGATACTGCACCACAGCCTGGCAACCGGCAATGTAGCCGCCGCAGCTGCCGAAGGCCTTGCTCAGCGTGCCCATCCACAAATCGACATCGCCGGGATGTACGTCGTAATACTCGCCGATGCCGCGACCACGTCGGCCCAGTACGCCGACTGAGTGTGCTTCGTCCACCATCAGGAAGGCGTTGTGGCGTTTCTTGACCTCGATGAAGCGGGGGAAATCAGGAATGTCGCCATCCATGCTGTACACGCCTTCGACGGCGATCAAAACGCGACGATACTCGCCGCGTAAATCGGTTAACAGACGGTCGACCGCCCGCCAGTCATTGTGCGGGAACGGCCGCCTTCGCGCGCCGGACAGGATGCACCCCTGCACAATGCTGTTGTGCGCCAGCGCGTCGTGCAGCACCAGGTCGCCGGGACCAAACAAATGGCCCACCGTGGTTTCGTTGGTGGCATGTCCGCCGACAAATACGATCGAGTCTTCGGCGCCGATCATGTCGGCGATCGCCAATTCCAGATCGCGGTGCACGACCTTGTTGCCAGACACCAGGCGGCTGGCCGAGACCGATGTGCCGTATTGGTCGATGGCTTCTTTGGCGGCCTTGGCGACTGTACCATCGCCCGACATACCGAGGTAATTGAAGCTGGAAAAATTGATTAGCTCGCGTCCGCCAACCACGGTCGTGTCGGTGGCCACCTGTTCGTGCAGGTGAAAGAACGGATTGGCCAACCCTGTCTCTTCCAGCAAGTCCAGACTCTGTTTCAGCTTCAGATACTCGGGGAACTTGTCAAAGCAGTAGCTTTCCTGCGGAATCACTTGGGCTTCCTGGTGGCGTGACTTTTTCGTTCCGCTACCCAAATAGATCTCGGCCGCTTCGAGCACCTGGCGGCAGGTTTCCAGCTCGGGCATGACATCTTCCGGGAAGCGTCCACCGAAGCGCTCTTCGAGCGAGGCCAGAATCTCCATCCGCTCGAGCGAATCGAGTCCAAGGTCGCTAATCGTGGTGTCGAGCGATAGGTCCGCGGCGCGGTCTTTGGCGATGCGGCGAACCTCTTCGATCACGGCTTCCGACTTGTCAATCGCGGACGCCGCGTGCCCATTGCCGTTTCGCGCTGAGCCATTGCCGTTGGCGACATGGGGAACGTGCCCCACGCCGTTGTGTCCCAGCAACCCGGCCGACAAGCTTTGGAACGTTTCTGCCGCCGACTTCGGGGTAGAAAGCGTGCACGATTCTCCGGCCGTGTTGGCAACGCGGCCGTTCGTGCGCTTGGCAGAACTGTGGCCATTGCTGCCAGAAGTAGTGAGGGCCTCGTCGGCCTTCTCTTGGGGAACGGCGTCCCAGCGGGCCACGATGTCCAACGTTCCACCCACGAGCGCCGCACGGCAGGCATTACGCTGAATTTTTCCGCTCGACGTTTTGGGAATCCCGCCCGACTTCAACAGGACGACGCAATCCACGATCAACTCGTGCTCTCGCGAAACGTCGCGACGAATCGTCTCGATGATGGCATTGGCTTGGCTGCGACCGCCACGATCTACTTCGCAAGCCACGACCAGCCGCGGTGTCTCTTCGTCATCGATCGTAAACGTGGCGATGCAGCTGGGGCGAATCCCGCTGTGAGCGTGCTCGACCGTTTGTTCGATGTCGTTCGGATAGTGGTTCAGTCCGCGAATGATGATCAGGTCCTTCAGGCGGCCGGTGATGAATAACTCACCCCGATCGAAGAATCCGAGATCGCCGGTGCGCAAGAAAGGGCCCTCGCCTGTATCGGCCAAATGGGCACGAAATACATTGCCCGTCTCTTCCGGACGATTCCAGTATCCGAGCGCGACACTGGGGCCTTTGACCCACACTTCGCCAATCTTGCCGTCGGGACAGCGGATCAACGATTCGGGATCGGCGATCACTGTTTGTTGGTCTGGCGCCGTTTCGCCCGAGCCCACCAGGCAGCGCCCGTCGGACTCGTCGACGACCTGGGCCTGGCCGTTCTCTAAACCTTCGGGCCGATAGGCGCGGATCACCGGCAGGGCGTCCTTGTAGCCACCCGAGACGATCAGCGTGGCCTCGGCCAAGCCGTAACACGGATAGAACGCCTCGCGCCGGAAGCCACAGGACTCGAACGCTTCGCTGAATCGGTCGATCGTCTCGGCGCGAACCGGTTCTGCGCCGTTGAATGCTAGCGACCACTGACTGAGGTCCAACTCGGCCCGTTGTTCGGGCGTCGTTTTCCGCACGCACAAGTCGTAGGCGAAATTCGGCCCGCCGCTGATCGTAGCCCGATAGCGCGAGATGGCTTGCAACCATCGCAATGGCTTCTGCAAAAACGCCACCGGAGACATGAGCACATTCGGCCGTCCGATGAACATCGGCTGCAGGATACCCCCGATCAACCCCATGTCGTGATAGCTGGGCAGCCAGAATACGGCGCTCCCGGTACGCGAGCTTTGCTCGTAGAGATGCTTGATCAGCCCCGAATTGTGAATCAGATTGCCGTGGGTCAGCATCACCCCCTTCGGACGACCGGTCGATCCCGAGGTGTATTGCAAGAACGCTAGCGTGCCCGGGCCGATGTCTGGGTATTCCCAAGCCGATTCAATGCCGCCGTGCGGTTCGTCGGTGGCCCGCCAGCTGACTTTCATCAGGTCGCGGCTGTGCTTCAACAGCGGTTGAACCCGCTCTAAGACAGCACTCGTCGTCAGCGCCACACGCGCATCGCAATCGGCGGCGATCGCCTGGATGCGTGTCAAAGATCGGTTCATCCGCGGCGGATAGGCCGGCACGGCCACCACGCCTGCGTACTGGCAGCCGAAGAAGCTAGCAATGAATTCCAAACCGGGCGGATACAGCAGCAGTGCACGCTGGCCCTGTAGTCCGTGTGCCTGTAACCAGGCGGCGATCGCCCGCGCTTGTCGGTCGAGTTCACCGTAAGTTATCGGAACCTCTTCTACTTCCCCATCCGCTAAATAGGTAAAGGCCATATCGTCGGCCTTGTGCGCGGCCAAGTGCCGCAACAGGTCTACCAGATTCGGGGGGCCAAAGAACGATCCGCGAGTTTGATCAAGCACAGCTAGTCGACTCCCGCAAGAAAACATACAACGCTCAGGCGACAGTTGCCTGGGCGAAAGGTTTTTTAGCGACGATTGTTCGGCAGGCTTTGCCTCAATGCACGCATTGCAGCACTCTGCCGTTATTCTCGATAGGTTGTTGCCGGGGGCAAGAGCCTGGCCGGAGCCCCGATCGTGGCCCCCAGCCTGCAGGCGCAAGCGTGGGCCTCTAACTCTCTATCCAAGAAAGTTTCGGTACAGGTGGGAGAGACGTCGTTCGCGAGCAAGGCAGGTAGGTAGTACGCCAAGAAGTCATCCGTTCTTAGCACTTGCTCTGAACAGCGCTAGCAGAAGTCCCATGCGTCCGGCTTTCTTGGTCCCACGCAGTCGCGGACGCGGCGCTTAGCTAGCCAACCATCCAAAAAAGACTACCACGTTGGACGCGCGGTTTCAAACAACTTTCATGCTTGCATGCCAAACACAGCGAGGCGCCGCCTATCAGACATGGAAAAAAACGCAGTCTCGCCCAATAGCAACAGCTCACCTTATACCAAGTGGCCACTATAATATTGTGTAAATGACGCATTTTATCTATATTCACACCTTCGTACTTTATCGCTCCCCCTTTGGTTTGCAAGTCGCGTCAAAGTTGCGGCGCGCGCAATCGCCGTCGGCAGACATCTCGTACTTGACCTATAGCGCCCCCACGGTCACGCTGATGGCGCGACCACATCCGTTCGCGGCGCATTCTCCTCATTCTCATTAAAAGGGACCTCGCATGACGGGCCCACGGCGCGCGATCGTTTTCTGCTTCACAGTCGTTCTGGTCGCGACAGGCACGGCCCGCGCGATCGACAACAATTGGCCGCAATTCCGCGGGCCTCTATCGCTGGGCACCTCGGACAATCCGCAGCTGCCAGATACCTGGAGTGACACGGAAAACATTGCCTGGAAAACAGACATTGCCGGTCGCGGCTGGTCTTCCCCCATCGTGTGGGGCAATCGTGTGTTCGTCAGCACCGTGACGAACGATGAGACGTTAAAGGAGAAAGACAAGAAGCGAGGGCTCTATCTGGGCGGCAATCGTTCAGACGCCCCCACCACCGCTCATGAGTGGCACGTGGCGTGCCTGGATCTTGCCGATGGCAAAGTCTTGTGGAACGAGGTCGCACATCAAGGCATTCCGCCGGAATCGATTCACCTGAAGAACACGTTCGCCTCGGAAACCCCCGTCACCGACGGCGAGCGGGTTTACGTTTATTTTGGCAACCTGGGCGTGTTTTGCTATTCGTTGGACGGAAAGCTTCTTTGGTCGCGCACCCTGGGGGCGTACAAGACGGCTTCTGGCTGGGGGACGGGCAGCTCGCCAACCCTGCACGAGGATCGCTTGTATATCGTCAACGACAACGAGGATCAGTCCTTCCTGCTGGCCATCGATACCAAGACCGGCGCCGAGATGTGGCGCACTCCACGACCCGAAAAGAGTAGCTGGTCGACGCCTTACATCTGGCAGAATGCCAAACGCACCGAGATTATTGTCTCCGGCAGCAACATGGTGCGATCGTACGACCTGGACGGCAAACCACTCTGGGAACTGGGAGACATGTCTGGCAATGCCATCCCCACACCCGTCGCCGGCGCAGATTTGCTTTATGTCTGCTCGGGACACGTGATGGGGCATAAGAAGCCGATCATGGCCGTGCGCCCCGGAGCCAGCGGAGACATCACGCTCGGGACAAATGAAACCTCGAACCAGTTCATCGCCTGGTGCCAGCGGAAAGCAGCGCCCTACAATCCGTCGATCTTGCTCTACAAGGATTTGATCTATGTCGTGACTGACCTGGGCATTTTCTCTTGCTACGACGCCCACACAGGAGTGGCCGTCTATGAGAAGAAGCGGCTTCCCAATGGTCGTGCGTTCACGGCGTCGCCGTGGGCCTACAACGACAACATCTTTTGCCTGAACGAATATGGGGATGCATTTGTCGTCAAGGCGGGCCGTGAGTTCGAGATCCTGAGAGTCAACTCGCTCGGCCAACAGATGTGCCTGGCCACGCCGGCCGTGGCAGGCGACAAGTTGCTGATCCGCACCGATCTGAGCCTGTATGCGATCGAGAAGCCGGCGTCATCGGGCAGTGACGCGTCAGGGACTGTCGCGGCCGACACGGAGAAAGCGCCCAAACCGGCGCCGTGAGCGGACCGAGGCTCTAATGGCGACGGCCAGTCGATCGCGTGTCACCGCGCGGGAGAGACAGGGGCCCATAAAAACAGTTCGGGGCGCGAAAAGGAAGTCGATGAGTTACGTCCCCCAAGTTCTAGCCCTGGCCGGCAGCACGCGCGAGGCCTCGTTCAACAAGCGGTTGGTGAAAATCGCCGCCGCCGGCGCGCAAGCTGCCGGGGCCGAAGTGACGCGGATCGACCTCCGCGATCTGGAGCTACCGCTGTACGATGAAGACCTGGAAACGCGCGCGGGATTGCCGCCGGGAGCGCGCCGGCTCAAAGACCTGATGCTTTCGCACCAGGGGTTTTTGATCTCCTCGCCGGAATACAACAGTTCGTTTTCCGCCGTGTTGAAAAATGCCATC
Source organism: Pirellulales bacterium (assembly GCA_036490175.1). Taxonomy (NCBI): domain Bacteria; kingdom Pseudomonadati; phylum Planctomycetota; class Planctomycetia; order Pirellulales; species Pirellulales bacterium. The sequence continues at coordinate 22,289 of DASXEJ010000140.1, forward strand.
GACTGGGCTTCGCGCCCGGTACCAGGCGAAGCCCCTTTGGCTTGCTTCACGGGAAAGACGGCCGCGATCATGAGCGCGTCACCCGGGGCGCTGGGGGGCCTGCGCGGCCTGGTTCACCTACGGGCGGTGCTGGGCAATATCAACGTACTTGTCATACCGGACCAGATCGCGGTGATGAGCGCGCACACGGCGTTCCTGGAAGACGGCAAGCTCAAGGACAACGCCCTGCAAGAGCGCGTCGCCGCGCTGGGCGCCAAGCTCGTCAAGCTGCTCACCAAGCTGCACGGGTAGTACGCGCTCGATCATGCGCCGTCGCTCGGGCGAAGCCCGTCCTAAAAGAATTCTGCGCGCGTCGAGAGCAACTCGCAGCCGGCCGCGCGCAAGTGCTCGACATCATTGAGCGTGAGTATCTTCGGCTCGTTCTTCCACACCAGTTGACTGATCGACGCGTTGTAGAGCGGAAAAGGGTTGCGTCGTGCGGGCACTTCGAGCAGCGCCTTGAATGCCGAGGCCAGCAGCCCGCCGTGCGACACGATGGCCACTTGCTCGTGCTCGGTGGCGCGGATGGCCTCGAAGGCGGCGCGTGCACGGACCATCAAATCATGGCGGCTTTCGCCGCCAGGTATGCGATAGTCAGGATCCGAAGAACGCCAGGCGGCGGTCTCTGCCGGATAACGGTCGGGAATTTCCTGATGAAGCAAATCCTGAAAGATGCCGACATGGATTTCCATTAGCCGAGGATCCGCCGTCACCGGCACGCCCAGAGCCTCGGCCAGTGGCTCGGCAGATTGCCTGGCCCTGGGGAGCGGGCTCGCGAAGAGGGCCCTGATCGGCTGGTTGCCAAGCGCCACCGCGATGGCCGCGGCCTGTCGTAAGCCAAGCTCCGACAGGGGCGTGTCCGATTGCCCCTGCAGACGCCCCTCAGCGTTGTAACAACTCTCTCCGTGACGAATGCAATAGATGAGCATGTGGTTGGCGGCGCTCGCGATCTTGGCGGAGGGCATTGTGCAGCATGGCGGCCGGCGGCAATTAGCGGCCGCGAGCAACGCCAGCAGGCAAAGGCAGAGCGTCCTCTTTAATGGCCGCGGCGTTGCAACGCAAGCCAGCGGCCCAATTAGAACTGCCCAATACTGAATCCTCGCCATGCCAGTACCGTTGCCACGAACATGCGACGAAGAGTCGTCACGCAAATGGGCTCTTATCGCGGCTGGGGAGGTCGATTCGTCATGACCGCATGTTCGCGATCGGCATAGTGCGGAAAAAAGTGTTCGAGCCCGCAATGCTCGATCGCCTCTTGATTGCTTGGCGATAATCCGCACAGTCGGATCACACCTCCGCGCGCGTCAATTCTGTTGCGCAGCAACACCAGTTGCGACATGACGGGGCTCGAGAACCGCTGAATGGCCTGACAATCCAGCACCACTCGATAGACGAAATGTTGTTGCAACAGAGACCAGATGCATTCGGCCAGGGGCGGAGCCTGCCACCAACCTTCGGGCGCCGCGTTGAGCCTGACGAACAACCAGTCGGGCCCTCGCTCAACCTCCAGAGCCCATCCGCCAGCAACGTCGATCATGGCCGCCATTCCTTTTTTACGACCGAGGACCGTAACCCCTGAGCTCCGCTCCTCAATGGGCAATCATAGATATTCCTCGCGGCCGGACAACTGGCGACGTTCCACATAACGAGCCGGCGCGGCCCTTGAAGCAGCTAGCAAAAACCGGATACTACGGTGTCCGCTTGGCAGGCTGTCGATCTGCTAGCAATCGTACAAGCAGTGCCGACAGGCAAGCCGCCCGAGAGTGCCGCTAGGCACCAAACGACAACACAGTGCCGCTAGGCAGGCAGACTATCTGCCTATCGCCAACCGACACCAGACCACGTTGCTTCTCGGGGCGCACTGCCCCCAGAGACATTCCGCTGAACCTAGTCTTGGAGGAATACACGATGTCGCGTCATGGAGCTGTAACGTTCAAGGGCAATCCGATGACTCTCGTCGGCGAGGAAGTGAAAGTCGGCCAGCAAGCGCCCGCCTTCACTCTGCACCGTTTTGCCGACGGCGCGCTGCAGAAGATCACGCTCGCCGATTTGAAGGGCAAGCCGACGATCATTAGCGTCGTTCCGTCGTTGGACACACCGGTTTGCCAGAAGCAGACCAGGACGTTTAATCAGGAACTGGGTGCGCTCGGCGACAAGATCAACGCACTCACGGTCAGCCTGGACCTGCCCTTTGCCCAGAACCGGTTTTGCGGCGCCGAAGGTATCACGAATTTGAAAAGCGCGAGCGACTACCAGGACCGCAGCTTCGGGCAGAACTGGGGACTACTGATCGACGAGCTGAAGATCCTCGCCCGCGCCACCTTTGTTCTGGATAAGGACGGCAAGGTCGTTTACGCCGAGAACGTCAAGGAAGTAGCCCAAGAGCCGAATTACGAGGCGCCCCTGAAGGCCTTGAAAGGTCTGCTGTAGAAAGATCGGCCGGGTTCAACCGCGGGGGGCCACGCGATCGCTCGTGGGAACTTATCCGGGATGCCGTCGGCTTCCGGACAGCCCGCGTGATGCCCTGCGCCTAGCCCGGCGGATTGGGCTTTGGGATGTGAAATTGGGAATTGTAAGTCGTTCGGAGATTTAGCTCCTAGTCCTCGGCTGGCCGAGGCGATTTCTAGGGTTGCCCGGCGCTCATCCATGAACAAATGGGGAGTCGCTGGCCGCCAGTGGTTGTCTTGCGCGCTCAAAGTCGTTCCAAGTGTCCACCAGCGAATATTGGTCGCTGTTGGCTCCCCAGCAGCGCAGGCTGGGTCGTCGCTCTCCTCTGGGCGGGGGGGACAGGATGCGAGCCATGTTAATATGGGAAAGATGCGTTCCAAAACCGCGCGGATTTCATGCCTCCTGCCGCGTCATTTCTTACCTTAACGCGATCTTCTTCCAAGCGTGGCACGGGAGAAGTCGGAATTGAAAATGGTGTTAGAATTTGGTGGCTTTTCGAGGCCGAACTTGAGATAATTGCTCGGATCGAGGGTTGTGCTGCATCCTGATGTCGTAACTTCCGCACACGGCGCGCGCCCACCTTGCGCCTTGATGTATAAACCGCGCGCCTTGCGATACGAACCGCCCCTGGGTAACGGCTAGGCACAGCCCCTTGTCTGAGCACCCACCATCCCGCCTCACGTTGTAGGAGTGTTGCATTGTACGACGCACTGTTGGACGAATTGGAGGACGACCGCACGCCCAACACGGACGAAACCGTGGACCTTGCTGACAAGGCCGTGGACGTCGACGACGACGAAGTTCCAGACGATGTCGTTTGCGAGCTTGACCCAGAGGATGATGGGGAGCCGAAGGCAGAAGACCTACTGTTAGCGGTCGGTGACGATCACGAATCGTGGTCGGACGACCCCGTGCGCATGTATCTCACGCAGATGGGTGAGATACCGTTGTTGACCCGGCAGCAGGAAATTGCCCTGGCCAAAGAAATCGAAATCACTCGGGCTCGTTTTCGGCGCAAGTTGCTGGAATGCGATTATGTGATCCAGCACGCCGTGAAGGTCCTGAAGCGGGTCTATCTGGGCGAGCTGCCGTTCGACCGCACCGTGCAGGTGTCGGTGACGGACCGCCTGGAGAAGGAGCAGATCCTTGGACGTTTTCCGCACAACTTGAAGACGGTCGAGATCCTGCTGCAGCGCAACAAGCGCGACTACCGCCTGGCCACCAAGAAGTCGCTCCGCATGAGCGAGCGCCGCGATGCGTGGCGCCGCCTGGGTCGTCGTCGACTGCGCGCCGTGCGACTAGTCGAAGAATTGGGACTGCGCACGCAGCGCATCGAATCCAGCATCAAGACTTTGGAAGACTTCAGTCGCCGCGTGGACGAGTTGCAGGCCAAGATCGAAGCCAGCCGCAAGGCGCGTAGCCCCGCTGCGGATCGGCAGACTCTATTGGCTGAGTTCCGCTCGATCCTGCAAGCCACTCAGGAAACTCCCACCAGCCTTCGCCGGCGGGTGCAATACCTAAAGGCCGTATATACCCAGTATCAACGTGCCAAGCGTGGTCTATCGGAAGGCAACTTGCGATTGGTTGTGTCGATCGCCAAGAAGTATCGCAATCGCGGCCTGAGCTTCTTGGATCTGATCCAGGAAGGCAACGCCGGCCTGATGCGCGCCGTCGACAAGTTCGAGTATCGCCGCGGCTTCAAATTCTGCACCTACGCCACGTGGTGGATTCGCCAGGCGATCACCCGGGCCGTTGCGGATCAAAGCCGCACGATTCGCATTCCAGTACACATGGTCGAGACCATGTCCAAGGTGCGCAATGTGTCGCGGCAGTTGCTGCAAGAACTGGGACGCGAGCCGACGATCGAAGAAACGGCCAAAGCGGCCGGCACCGCAGTCGACGAAGCGCGTCGCGTGATGGCCATGAGCCGCTACCCGATCAGCCTCGACCGGCCGGTGGGCAATAGCGAGGACAGCCACTTCGGCGATTTGCTTCCCGACGCAGGCGTCGAGAGCCCGGCCATTGGCGCGGCGCAAGAGATGCTCCGCGGTCGGATCAACAAAGTGCTGAAGACGCTCAGCTATCGCGAGCGCGAGATCATCAAGCTCCGCTACGGACTAGGGGATGGCTACAGCTATACCCTGGAAGAAGTCGGGCACATCTTCAAGGTCACACGCGAGCGTATTCGTCAGATCGAAGCCAAGGCGGTGCGCAAGCTGCAGCAGCCCAGCCGCAGCCAAGAGCTGTCGGGCTTTTTAGATTAGTCGCGTGGCGAGTTCGGCTTAACCAATGCCTTTCCAGGCCGGTCGGGATTTTTCCCGCCCGGCCTTTTTTATTGGCACGGACGCATTTACTCCTCTTCGCGCGCTGCGGCGGAGTCGTAATCCGTCAGCGTGCTAGCAGATTACATGCGAATCTAATGGGTCCCTGATCATTCTCCAACAAAGAGCATCTATATTCTGCCAGCGTCAGGTTGATCGTCACCCTCGAATACAACCTGACCGACCGTTGGAACTCGTGAGAACAAAAGGTCCTCTGCCACACAGCACAGACGAGACATACCCTGAGGCGGCACAACGAAGACTCCTTTGTGGCCACCGGCTCACTCGTACAACGGTTCATTTCCCCCCGCGCCGCCCCCGGGTCATTCGCAAGAGTTACCCGGGGGCTCTCTATTTTGGTGCAGGGTTCGGCGCAGCAAAACAGTCGTGCAGACCCCTTCCGCGACAGGCCCTTAGGCTCGGATATCTAGCCGGACTTACTTGACGCCCGCCTGCGCATCCCGCATCGTGGCAAAGTCGCGCACGTCGTAGAAAGTCGTCGCTGTCCCGCACGCACAGGTTGGGTATTTCGGGGGAAATCCATCATGGCCATATTCCGATTGCTTTTGCCGCCGACCGTTCTCAGGTTCCTCGCGCTGTCGTCGCTGGTCGTGGCGTCTCTGGTCACGTCGCCGCTCGCAGCGCAGCACCTAGCGAAGAAAGACAAGGTCGTCTTGCTCGATGGTCTGGGAGACCATCACCACAAGATCACCACTGCGGCCTTCCAATCGCAAGCATTCTTCAACCAGGGATTGCGACTGCTGTTCGCGTTCAATCACAACGAAGCCATCCGCGCCTTCCGGGCCATTGAGGATGTCGATCCGTTTTGTCCGATGGCCCAATGGGGAATCGCCTATGCCTTGGGGCCTAACTACAACCTCGAAGCCGATCCCGAGCGCGATGCCGAAGCGTATGCTGCCATCGAAAAGGCGCAGCGTTATGGCCGGCATGCGACCCCCGCCGAACAGGACTACATAGCCGCCCTGGCGCACCGTTACGTGGCGAACTCCGAGACCGAAGATCGTAAGCAACTGGATCAGGCCTATGCCGACGCGATGCGCGAGCTGGCCAAAAAGTATCCCGACGATCTCGACGCGGCCACGCTTTATGCCGAGGCGCTGATGGACTTGCGTCCCTGGGATCTGTGGACCCACGAGGGGCTGCCGCAGCCAGGCACGGAAGAAATCGTGGCCACGCTCGAGGGCGTGCTAGCCAAGAATCCCAAGCATCCCGGCGCGAATCATTTCTACATACACGCCGTCGAGGCGTCTCGGCAGCCCGAGCGAGGCCTGCCCAGTGCCGAGCGATTGCCGGCCCTGATGCCGGCTGCCGGACACATGGTACACATGCCGGCCCACATCTACTTGCGGCTGGGGCGATATGCGGATGCGGCCGAGAATAATCGGCAGGCCGTCGCGGCGGACCGCACTTATATCGCCAAGTGCCAGCCCGAGGGGATCTATCCGATGATGTACTATCCCCACAATATTCATTTCCTATGGTCCACGTTGTGTTGGCAAGGTCGCCGCGCCGAGGCCCTCAAGGCGGCCGACGAGTTAAGCGCCCTGATGACCGAAGATATGGTCCGCGAGATGCCGATGATAGAAGCGTTCGTGCCGACGCGGCTCTTCACCTTGGTACGATTTGGCATGTGGGATGACGTGTTCAAAAGTCCTGCGCCGCCAGCAGACTTTCCCTACGCGACCGGTATCTGGCATTTTGCCCACGGCATGGCCATGGCCGCGACCAATCGCGCGGAGGATGCCCGCGCCGAGTTGAAACAACTGCGCGAGATCCAGTCGACCATTCCGCCCGAGCGCCTCGCCATCCGCCACCCGATGACCAGCCTGTTGGAAATCGCCGCGGAAATCCTCGACGGCAAGCTAGCCGCACAGCAGGGCAAGATCGACGAGGCCGTGGCCCATCTAGAAAAAGCAATCGCCGTGCAGGACGCGCTGCAATACGACGAGCCGCCCCCTTGGTATTACCCGGTGCGGCAATCGTTGGGCGCCGTGCTGCTGTCGGCCGGACGGGCGAAAGAGGCCGAAGCCGTTTATCGCCAAGAACTGGCCGAGCATCCAGAAAACGGCTGGTCGCTATTCGGCCTGGCAGCCAGCCTGAAGGCACAAAAATCGCCGCAGGCCGCCGAGGCACAGCAGCGATTCGAAAAAGCCTGGGCCCACGCCGACGTGACCTTGCGTTCGTCCGAGTATTGACACGCCGGTCACCGGGTAGCGCGGACAGTTTTTTTTTGCGCGCGATGCAAGTTTCAACCGGCTCGGCTCTGAACGCGGAGACTTTCCCCAAACCCCTCCCTGAAAGCGAGGGGGATTTGAACCTTGCTCGACGCAGCGATGTATATGCCCGTGCATAGCATTCGCGCATGCATAGCATAAACGTTTGCCCACAACATTTGTGTGTGCCAGAACATAAGCGCGGGCGCAAAAAGCCCTCTCCCTGAAAGCGGATGGTGTGAATGCACTGGGTGCGGTGTAGCACCGCGCGGGATATCGCACTGTGCCGTACATACAGCCGTGCGCTTGCAGCGCGGCGTGATTTTTCAGGGCGGCCAGATTTGCGATTGACGGCGGGCCGCGCCGATTTATTCAATTTATGGAATTATTCACCGCTGCGAAAAACGACGACCACGACTTGACCAGACGGACAGAAACCCTGGTTTTTTAGGGAAATGCGAGCGCACCACGACCTGCCAACGTCAAGT